>JADFSR010000001.1:300000-376307 GCA_022560615.1 Gemmatimonadota bacterium | reverse complement strand
GCCGAGATCACGCGGTTGGTGGCGCGGCTGGGGCGGTCGTTCACGGCACGCGTACAGGCGTCGGGTGGTAGCTGCTGCGTAGTGAGCTGACGAGCGACCCCAGTGAGTCGCCCCGGATTCATTTGACGACACATGCGAACACAGACGTGAAACAGGCGTTACTGGACCGGTATGCGCGTGCGGCGGAAGGAGCCGGGTGCTGCGAGCCCTCCTGCTGCGGCCCGGAGACGACGACGAGGGCCGACGAGATCAGCCGGTCGATCGGGTACTCCGAGCACGAGCTCGCCGACCTACCCGAAGACGCGAATCTCGGGCTCGGGTGCGGGAATCCGACTGCCATCGCCTCGCTAGAGGAGGGGCAGACCGTGTTGGATCTGGGATGCGGCGCAGGCATCGACTGCTTCCTCGCCGCGACGCAGGTGGGGCCGAGGGGGAGGGTGATCGGTGTCGACATGACTCAAGAGATGATCGACAAAGCCCGTGCCAACGCATTGAGCGGGAGCTACGACAACGTCGAGTTCAGACTCGGTGAGATCGAAGCGCTTCCCCTCGCCGATGCGACGGTCGACGTGATCATCTCGAACTGCGTGCTCAACCTCAGCCCTCGCAAGGACAAGGTGCTCGCCGAGGCGTGGCGCGTACTGAAGCCCGGCGGACGGGTCGTGGTCTCGGACATGGTCTCCGACTTGCCGGTGCCAGAGGTGCTGGCCGGCAACGTGGATGCGGTCGCTGCATGCCTGCCGACCTTCCGTGATGACTACCTGCAGCAGTTCCGGGACGCCGGATTCGACGAGCTTCATCCTCAGTGACCCGGGTGTGCAGGAGTACATCGCCGAGCATCCCGGCGACATCGCGGAGCTAACCAACTTCGCAGGCTCCATCGCAGGCGCGCACTTCGAGGCGAGCAAGGCATAGGGTCTACATTCGCACCAGATACGTAATCTTCACCACCATGCAGCTCGTCAGCCTTGAGCGGCTTGGAGAGATTAAGGACTCAGGATTCTCCGCGAGCAGCTGTGCTATCCCCAGATCTCGAAGAAGTCGACGCCCTCGGAGGAGCCTGGCGGTCCGGTCGGGACCAGGTAGCCCAGCAGCAGCTCCGTCGCCTCCGTGACGAGCACCGAACGGGGCAGTGGGTCACCGCTCGTCGGATCCTCCGCGTCGACGACGCCGAGCACGGCTAGCAGCCCGAGCCGGACCGCGAGCTCCGGCCTGAGATGATCGATCTCGTCCTTCCGAGCGAGAAGCAGCTCCGAGATGCCCTCGAGAAGCTGCTCGCGGAAGGCCGTGTACGCTTCGTCGTTGCCACCCGCCGCACGGTCGAGGGCGCGTAGGTAGGTCGACCGGGAGCGCTGCGCGTCGAAGAGCAGCCCAACAGACCCAGCAGCGAGCTCTCGCAGCTCGAGAACGGACCAGTCACGGGACTCCAGGGCTTCGCTCCAACGCTCGAGCGCCTCCTGCCAAACCCGCGCAGCCAGGTAGTCGAGTAGATCACTCTTGCCCCTGAACCGGGCGTAAAAGGATCCGACCGACGAGCCCGCGCGGGCGACGACCGCCTGGACCGTGAGGCCCGCCGCGCCCTGCTCATCCAGAATGCTGAGCGAGGCGCTAACGATCCGCTCCAGCGTGCGGCGCGATCGCGTCTGTTTCGGTGGGGTGAGACTGGTCTTCTCAGTCGAAGCGGCAGCCATCGGCCTCCCACATAAAATAGAATCCTTGTTCTATATAAACGCGTGACGCGTTCTCTCGCAACATATTTCATAAATCCGAAAGATCTTGCACGTGAGGACCGTCAGTGACTGCTACCCTCTGGCTCACTCGCTCACTCCGGAGGCACTGACGGCGCACTGACGGCTCCTCCTTAGAGTCGCCGAGTCAGTTCCAAACACACCTCAGCCCCGAGCCATCACCATGTGCCCACGGTCGACTCCACCACTTCTGCTGCTCGAGTCCCCTTACAGCGCGCTCCGGCCCATCGAGGGGGGTAAGGAGCAACTCAAGACGGAGGGACGAAAGCCGGGCTCTGCTCTCATCTGGGTACTGGAGGGCGGTGCCACGGAGCCAGATCGCAACATCGTCGAGCAACGACCGGGCGGCCTGCCTCTCATCGTGATCCTACCCCGCGTGACGGACCTCGCCAACGATCCGACGATCTTCCATCTCATCGAGGCCTGCCGCCCTCACGGGATCCTACCGTTTCATGAGAGGCTCGCCGAGCGCGAGCTAGCTCAGGTGCTCAAGCGGCCCCCCGACGATCTCAGCGCCTCGGTCACCGAGTATCTGGCCTGGCGCGGAATCAAGATCGACCGAGACACGGTGCACCTCATTCGGCGGACGATCGACAAGTCCGCGGATCTTCGCTCGATCACTGCTCTCGCCAGAAGCATGTACCTGTCCCGTCGCGCCCTCGGACGCCGGTTCTTGAGTAGGGGGCTCCCTGTGCCCTCGCACTGGTTGCACCTTGGTCGGCTCTTGCGTGTGGCGATCAAACTTCAGAATAGCAGGGACAGCATCTTCTCGGTGGCGTACGAGTTCGGCTATCCAGACGGTTTCTCCGTGAGCAATCAAATGGAACGGATCATGGGTGTTCGCCCTCACGAGGCGCGCAAGCAGCTCGGGTGGGAGTGGCTCATGGAGTGCTGGTTGAGGCGCGAGGCCGAATCGGGCGGCCTAGCGCCCGATCACTCACGCGTTTCGGGCATCGAGAGCCCGCCCGCTGATGCAGGGAGGCCGGAGCGGAGGGCCAGGCGGGCTGGCGGCGCCAGAGGCAGACGCACCGCCGCCAAGTAGTTGCTCCCGCACGCTCGGGGGAGAAGATTGCCTCCCCCTCAGCATTCGAGACCGAGCTGCTAGTCGAGACGCAGATGCCCGCACCATGAGCCGAGCGCGATCTGACAAGGTGCTCACGAGGGTCGAGCTCTTCGGCGGACCCGTTGCACGCATCCGGGACGAGGAGATCACGTTCTCGCCGCACCAGATGGCTCTGGTGGCGCTTCTCTTCGGGCATCGTGACGGCCGGATCAGCCGCGCTGAAGTCATTTGGCTGATCTGGGCCGTGGACGACGGGCCAGTTCCGCGGCAAAAGCTCCGACAGCTACTCAGCGATGTGCACCACCGAATGCGGACGCGCGTAGTCGAGAACAACGCGGACCCACTGCAACCCGACGCATCGGTTACGAGCAGCGACCTGCCTGACTTCCTTCAGTCACTTTCCGACGGCCGACTTCTCGATGCCGCCGAGACGTTACAACTGGGCTTCGCGGCAAGGCTCTCACCCACGAGCGCGCCCCTCGCCGACTGGCTCGAGGCGCGTCGCTTGTCACTCGCGAACAGGCTTCGCCGAGCGGCCGCCAGCGCGTGGGATGAGGGAGTGAAGATCGACGACTGGGAGTCGGCGCACGATGCCGCTGAGGCGCTCTATCTGCTTGCGCCAAACGACGTGCCCGCCCTGGAGAAGGTGATCGAGGCACGGGCGCGCATCGGAAGGACAGCGTCCGCTGAGGCCGCGTACGCGAGTCACGTGGAGTCGCTAGCCCCGAACACAACAGGGTCCGATCGACTCAGCAGACTCATGGTTCGCGTTCGCACACTTACTGGTGCCCGCTTCTCGGTCGGACCCACCGCACCGATCGTGCCGCTCATCGGCAGGAGCACACAGTTGGCGGAGGCGTGCAGGGTGTTCCAAAGGGTGAGGAGCGGTAACCTCGATCTTCTCCTAATGAGCGGGGAGGCAGGCATCGGCAAGACACGCCTCATGGAGGAGCTTCGGACGAAGGCGATCCTAGAAGGGTTCAGGTGTCTTCACGCCCGGCCTGTCGAGTTGGAACGCAAGATCGCTCTCAATCCGATCATCGATGCGCTCTCGAGTGTCGACCTGCGGCCACATCTCCGAGCCCTTGGCGATCCCTGGAGCGCGGTGATCAGCTCCTTCCTCCCAGCTAGCTGGATCGACGGTCCGCCGGGGGAGATCCCGTACGTGCAAGACAGTAGCCTCTCCCGTCGCCTACTCGATGCGTTTTGGATGCTGTTCGATCGGCTCGCTCAGGAGAGCCCCACTCTGCTCTTCCTGGACGACATCCATTGGGCCGACCCTACAACCATCGCGCTTCTACAGTTCATGCAGAGACGCTGGGAGTCGGGGCCGTTGGGAGTCGTCGCGGCGATCCGTCCCGAGCTGGTTCGGAAGGGCGATCCTCTATCCGTACTCATCCAGGAGTCGGACGGGATCAGCGTGCGCACCGTCCACCTCTCCGAACTGGACGACTCAGACGCCCGCCGACTCGTCGACCACATCGCGGATCGTCCGCTGGACAAGGTCACCAGAGAACATCTGTGCGACCTGGCAGCGAACCATCCGTTCTACTTGACTGAGGTGACCAAGGACTTCGTCGCCGGACGACTTTCCCTGCCGGAGCGGACCCTCGAGACCATCCCCATTCCCATCTCGTTGCGCCAGATCTTCGACACACGGATTGGGAATCTCTCAGAGGGGGCTACCCGGGTGGCGGAGGTGCTCGCGGTACGGGCGCGCCCCATGAGGCTCACCGACCTCGGGGAACTCACCGAGCTCGGGCTCGATGAATGTGTCGATCGGGTTGAGGAGTTGCAGAGATCGCACTTCGTGGTAGTCGATCGCGACCGAATCAGCATCTCGCACGAGCTGTTCAGGAGTGCCCTCTACAAACACATCGGTGATGTCCGTCGGCCCTTGCTGCACGGCAGGGTCGGCACGCACATGGAGGCCCTCGACGCCTCGGAACTCCCCGGCGAGCTCGCGATCCACTTCGCCGAAGCGGGGGAGCCGGAGCGAGCGATCCACTATGCTGGGATTGCCGCCACGGAAGCTCTCGCGAGTGGGGCGGTTGTCTCGGCGGCCCACTTTTTCGAGATCGTCGTTCAGAACGAGACCGACCCTGTCCGTCGCGCATCCGCTACCGCCGACTTGGCCAAGGCACTGCACATGGATCGCCAGATGGCTCGCGCGAATCCAATGCTCGAGCTCGCGGCAACGCGTCTCCGACAGGTAGGGGACAGCCCAACCGCGCGCCGCATGGAGATCTTACGCGTTGAAGGGCTGGCCGAGAACGGCGCGACGCCTGTCTTGGATCTTATCGATCGCCTGACTCACGTGAAGGACGAGGCTAGGGTGGGCGAGGATTGGGAGGCTCTGGCCCTGGCACTGGACGTGGAGCTGCACCTGCGGCACGCACAGGGGGACGTGCCGAAGGTGAGATCCCTTCTCGATGAAATGGCTACGGTAGATGGCGTCGGGTCTCACGAAGCCGCTTGCCTCATCAACGCGAGTCTCGGCATGAGCATCCTGTTCCGGGACTCGGACGACGGCGTAGCCCGGGGAGAGAAGGCGGTGGAGATCGCTCGGAAGCACGGACTCGAGAACCATCTACTGTCGGTACAGTGCCGATTAATTGCGATTCTCCACTACTCGGCTCGACTCTACCTTCCGGCCTCCCGGAGGCTCATCGCTGAGGCACGTACGCTCGCCGAGAGAAGCGGAGATCGATTCCGGCGGTTCGCGATTGAAGGAAACGTGGCAGCATTTCAACTGGACGTCGGAGACCTCGATGAAGCAGGAGAGTCCCTGGCGCGCGCAGGCCCCCTTCTCTCCGGCGCCGACCTTCAGCGCCCATCGACGAACCATCATCTCAATCTCGCAGAACTGGCGTTGCTAAGACGCGACTTCACCGACGCGGAGTCACAGTATCGCGACCTTCGTGATGCTTTCTCTTCGGACCCCGCCCCCCACTACGCCAGTATGGTGTACGCCGGCCTCGGCATTTGCGCATTGGAGCAGGGGCGTCTGTCGGAGGCGCGACGATTCGAGGAGTTATTGGTGATACCACCGTACTGGTACTTCCAGCCCAGCCTGATCCTAAGATTCCAGGCGGCCCTGCTAACCAGAAGGGGCAGGCATCAGGCGGCGCTCGAGATCCTGCGGGAGGACCAACCGCAACTATTCCCAAGGATGCTCAACGCGTGGTTGAAGGTCAGAGTGATCGAACTGGAGCTCGCCGCCCGAATTGGGGAAAGCATTCAGTTGGAGAGGATCGAGGAGGCCCGTGAAGTCGCCCACGACCTCCGACTCCACACGAGGGCGACCTGGCTCGACCGGCTGCGCGAGCGGACCAGCTAGAGACCGAGTCGCCGTTGGCTCCGGAACTACTATCGCACCGGCAGCCGTGCGGATCGAGTCCAACGTCCGGGTTTGGGCTTCCGAGCCGCCGGACGCAGCGGCATTGTGGCGAGAAGACCGTGCTGCTCGACGACCTCAGTGGCTTCGCGACCGCGCCGCATGATATCCGCGTAGTCGCTCAAGACATTCGCGGTCATCATGGCCCTCACAACGCGGTGATCGAACTGCTTGCCGGCATGCTCATGTAGCTCTTCGCGAACGGCGGAGACAGCCAGGGCCTTCCGGTACGGGCGGTCAGAGAGCATCGCATCGACAGCATCACACGCTGCGATGATCTTGGCGCCGATAGGGATTTCATCACCCATTAGACGATCGGGGTATCCGTTGCCATCTTCGCGCTCGTGATGGTGACGGACCGTCTTGATTACCGATTCGGGGACAGATGACAGATCCCGAAGCAGGCTCACGCCCTTCGTGACGTGCGACTCGATGATCGCCCGTTCTTCATCGGACAGCGAACCCGGCTTCCTCAGAATGTCCGTGAAAACCGCCTCGATCTTGCCGATGTCGTGAAGCAGGCCCGCGTTTTCTATCTGCTCCACCACGTGTGCTTGCAACCCGAGTTCTTCGGCGACGCGGCGCGCCAGATGCGAGACGCGCAGTGAGTGGCCCGAGGTGTACGGATCCCGGGTCTCGATCGCCTTTACTAGCGCCTTCAGCAGGTCCGCGTTCGCCTCCCTGAGCCTAAACGTAGCGAGGTACGAATAACGAATGAACAGCATCGGGAGCAGCAGGACGAGGATGCCGGCTATCCCGAACTGCACGTACAGGAACGCCACCGCGAGGGCTATCGGGCTGATCAGCAGGTCGTTCAGGCTCCCGCCAGAGTGACTCAGCATCTTCGCCCAGACCTTCCTGAACGGGAGCCCCTGGCTGAGCGTGATTGCGAGAGAGACGGCCGCGTGGTTGAGGGCAAGAAAGACCAGGCCAAAGGTGATAAAAGGCCAGAGTTGGCTGGTGATGGTTACTGAGGCGCTCGGCTGGCCCTCGAGCGGGACCCCATCGAGCAACGTGAACGCCCACCCGGCCAACGTCGCCGCAAAAACGGTCTGGGCCACGTTGAACGCGCCGCGTTGCAGGCCCTTCCGTCGTACGACGAACTCGCCGAAGAGCATCGTGGTCGGTGCGAGCAGGACCCCCGCGGCGGGACCGAACAGCTGAACACTTGCCAGGAGTGGGATAAACATGATGGACGAGGCACCGCCAGCCTTAGCGCCGACACTCAGGCGAATCGCCACCGACTCAGACAGGAGGGCGATCAACATCAGACCGGCGAGCGCGGCCTGACTCGATGCGGGAAGCGTGCCTAGCGAGGACCAGCGGGTCAGCACGAGGCTTCCGACCGCGGCCGCGCACATCATCCCCACATAGATGCGGATTCCTCGGTCCTTCATAAAGGGGGGATGGCCCCCTCAAATCTACCCCGTCCCTGTTACCAGCTTACAACGCCGTTCCCGAGTAGGGACAGCACACTTCCGAAAAAGTCGAACAGAGAGCTAAACATAGCGCAACCTCCTTATGAATCGGTGTCGGCATCCCGAATTCCGCTGTGGGAGCCGCATGCGCTTCGCTCACCGCTCTTCTTCGCTCAGGGGCACACTCGAGGGGGCTCTCCTTCTCCTTGTCCTGGGGGGTTATTTACAGGGCCCGCGGGCCTCGCTTCTAGAGTTTTCCTCGGACCCAACGGTCCGTGGCTTGCAGCGCTGACAGGATTGTTGCGCGGTCCGTGGTTTCGCTCACGACGGTTGCGCCCGCGAGCGACGCCACGTCGCGTCCCGAGATCGCGTGTACGGCGACCAGTACGAACTTTTGGTCGAAAGCGTTGACCACCGTCACTCCGTCCACCGCGAGGGCGACGGCCTGTCTGTCCTCCCCCATCCCTTTCTCGTGGGCGGCAGACACCGCTGCGAGCGTCGCTGCCGCTATAGCCTCGAGTCTCGCGCGGGGTAGATCGGCGGCAGTGGCTTCACCGGCGTAGCGATCACCCTGCCATTCGATCTCCACCCGATGCCGCACTCGGTGTGAGCGCTCCGTCTCCATGTGATGGCTGAAAAAGAGCAGGCGCCCCTCACGAACGGACGGATCGGGAAGGAGCATGACCGTGGGTTCAGGCTCCGCGCGCTCGGGTGGCCGCCCCTTCGTCTGCGCGACCGAGATCTTCCGGTGATCGACCTCGATATCCAGGTGGGCGAGTAGGGCGGACTCCACGTTGCGCACGGTCTGTTTTGGCTTCAGCTCGTCAGTGGTCAGGACGTGGATCTCCTCCACCTCGCCACCCGGACGCGCAACGACTCGAGCCGACACGATGCTCTTGAGCGACAAGAGCAACCCCTCGGCCTCCTCTATCGTCCAGCCAACCCGTCCTTCTTCCCGCGCGTCCATCGTGTCTCCCTCGGTTCGACGCCTGACTACAAGTCCAGCTTCCTCTGTCGTGGGGGGGGGAGAGCCTGCGGAGACCTGTCTCGTCGCCGGTCGACCTTCCCACCATCCGCTTGTTAACTGCGGACGCGCGGGAGGCGGCGCGTCGTCGTTCCCGTCGAAGAACCTGGAGACCGGCGCCATCAAGGCTCCGGACTCCGGGGTCCACTCCCGGAACGCACAGGTTCATATGTTTACAGCGTGACACATACGTATACGGGTCGCGTCTGAATCTGTCAAGATTCAAGTGACAGCAACAGGTACGCCCTCCCGCCATATGACGGGAGAGCGTACCAAATTGAAAGGACTTTTAGGAAAAATGTGTGCTGGGTTATCTTCTGTAGATCGCGCGTCCGTCCAGGTCGTACGGAGCGTCGATGCCTGCCAACGCAGCGAGCGTTGGGGCCATGTCGACGGTGTAGGCGGGCGCATCCGATGATCCTGCTTCGACGCCCGCGCCGAGCAGGATGAACGGCACGTGCCGGTCGTACCAATACGGCGTTCCGTGTGTGGTGCCCGTCCGGAAGTGCACTAGATCGCCCTCCCGGTAACGGATCTCTACGCCGTACGGCGAGAGCGTATTGTGCGCACGACCCGGGTAGTGCGAGTTCCGGAAGAGCACGGCGAACGAGTCGGCGGGCTCGCCCCGCGTCAGCTCGAAGTGCGTGTACGCCTTTTCAACAGTCCCCTCGGCCTCGAGGCTTCTGGCCAGTCGCTCAGCGATCTCCTCGGGCAGGCCCCCCCTGCCGGACGCGGTCCTGAGCGACGCTGAGAGCCTCTGCGTCTCATCCTGCCTCCGGATCCGTACTACCCTCCTATCGCCGCTCTCCCGCTCATACTCGGGCATGGTCACGACGCCGTGATCGGACGAAAGGCCCACGACCCACTCCCCGTCGCCTACCTCCTCGTCCAGGTATTCGAGGAATTCCCCGAGGATACGGTCCACGTGCACGAGGTTCACGAGTTGCTCCTGGCTGAACGGCCCGTGGTCATGGCCGACGTAGTCCGTCGCCGAAAGGGAGATCGCGAGGTAGTCGACCTGATCACGCTGCCCGAGATCGAACTCCTCGATCGCGGCCTCCGCCAGCGCGATCACCGCAGCGTCGGCTGGGGCGTGCCTGACGGCCCACTGGTTGTGCGCCTGGAGGCCCGTCGTCACGGCCTCGTCCGAGCTCCGGTGCGGGAACGTCGAGCCTCCTCGGCCCGCGTTCGCCCCCTCGTAGGACGCGCTGTCGGAGCGAGCCAGGGACCGGAACCGCTCCGGTACTCCGTTCTCCCACACGAGGTCGCCCACGATCCTGGGCATGACCCGTTCGTTGAAGCGGGTCAACCAACGGGGGTAGCGGTTGGCGTAGTGCGTCGACGTAATGAAGCGGGCCAACCGGGGCAGGAGCCAGTACACGTTCGAGTCGGTCTTGCCAGCCAGCGGAATCGCGGCGCGGTCTTTCGACGAGATCGACATCGTCCGGGCATCGCCGTCCGCAGCGCGCACCCAATCAGCCAAACCGGTGCGCAGCAGGTTTTTCGGCGAGCGACCGGGGAGTGCTTCCTCGCTCTCGAATCCGAGGATCGGGCTGTCGAGATCCTCGACGGCGTAGACACTCTGCCAGCTCTCGCCGGCCCGCAGGAACCAGTCGTTCGCGACGATGCCCGAGCGTGAAGGAAAGACTCCCGTCGAGAGCGTCGCGTGTCCCGGCGCTGTATGCGTGCGCGCATGCGCATGCGATGCGTTGGTGAAGCTGTATCCCTCGTCGAGAAACCTCCGAAAGCCGCCCGAGAACGCCTCCTCGTAGTGACCGATCATATCCCCACGGAGCTGATCAACGACGATCATGACGACGAGCGACGGCGCGGCGGTGTCTTGGCCCGAGGCACCCGACACCCCGAGCAGCGCGCCGGCCATGAGCGCGACGCTGCCGTGGCGATGGAGGCGGATCTTCATACCTGGACCTTCTTGGGAGCGGAGTGTGATTCTGCTTTGAGGTCGGAGGGGCCGCCCAGCATCCGGCGGGTAGACAACCCGGAAGGCGTCCGACTAAACTAGCCATATCGATTCACCCTGCCACGGTGCGCATCGATCCATGAAACGTCCCCGCCTTCCCCTGTTACCCCGCGCGCTCGGGGCGCTGTCTCTCGACCTGTACACCTCGGCCGGCATCGGAGTCGCGGTGGCCAGCATCGTCGCGATCGTCATCCTCGTCGGCAATTAGCGCGCCGTGCACCACGGCGCACAGGATGGTTGGGTCGAAGTCGTCTCAGGCGTGATGTTCAGCGGGAAGTCCGAAGAGCTGCTCAGACGTGTGCGCCGGGCCCTGATCGCGAAGCGGCAGGTCCAGCTCTTCAAGTCCCACCTGGACGACCGCTACGGGGGTGTGTTCCGGATCACCTCTCACGACGGCTCCGAGCTGGATGCGCACCCAGTGACCTCTTCGGTCCAGATCGCCGAGAAGGTTCGAGACGACGTCGAGGTCGTCGCGATCGACGAGGCCCAGTTTCTCGACGACGGCATCGTGGGCGTGGTCAACGATATCGCCGATCGAGGTGTTCGTGTCATCGTGGCGGGCACGGACATGGACTTTCGCGGCGAGCCCTTCGGCCCGATCCCGCGGCTACTGGCGATCGCCGAGCGGATCGACAAGCTGCACGCGATCTGCGTCGTGTGCGGTGACTTGGCGACTCGGAACCAACGCCTCATCGATGGTGAGCCCGCGCCCGCCGAAGGGCCGACGATCCATGTGGGTGGCTCCGAGAGCTACGAGGCCCGATGCCGGAAGTGCCACGACGTGCCGCTGCGGACGCGGCATCAAACTGAGCTGGAGATGGGCGGCGTAGGGACTCCCGTCCCAAGTCCCCATCCCGGCGCCCCGATCTCCGGGTGATCGTCCGGTCGTACCTTCTCGACCAGGACGGTTCATGGCTTCACCTCTGCTCGGTATCACGCCCCAGCCGGCTGCGCTGTTAGACGAACGTACACGGCCGGATTTCCGGGACGCCTTCGGAGCGCTGGCAAGCCAATCGACCGGCATCGCAACCGCGGTCACCCGCGTCCGCCTCAGCACCATGGACCTCACGGAATCAGAGTTGGAAGGCGTCGAGCGGTTCCGCGTGCTCGTCGCCGAAATGAACGCGATCCAGCTCACCGCCGAAGCCCGCGGCCTCACCAACGACCCGGCGCGCGCGCCCCGGCTCGCGTTTCTTCAGCGCATGCTCGAGTCCGGCCGGCTGGAGGTGCGCGCGGCGCCACTGGCGGGCTGGTCGCCCGACTTCACGGTCTTCTCCAACGCGGCCGGACCGTCCGCGGTGCTCACGGGATTCCACTGGTTCGAGCGCCCGTACCCGCATCGCGGTCCGGCGCTCTCCTCCCTCCATTTCGCCGAAGCCGCACGGGTCGCGGGCCGCAGACACGCGGAGCTCTGGGAGACGGCGCACGACATTGGGCCGGTGGTCTGGAGCATCCTCTCAAAGTCCCACCCGCGTCGGACCTCCGTCGCTGCCGAGCCCGGTTGACACCCCCGCGCAGTCGATCTCTATTTTCCTTCCGCTCCGTACGACAGTCTACGGTGCCGATCCGGCGTAGCTCAGTTGGTAGAGCAGCTGGCTGTTAACCAGCGGGTCACAGGTTCGAGTCCTGTCGCCGGAGTTGAAGCGGCCCCGGGAGCCCCGATGTAGCCAGGGTTCCGGGGCCGTGCTTCGTTCGCCAGAGGTGGGCGTTGAGGGGCCGGTCCTTCGGCCTGAGTCGCTACTGAGGCTGGCTCACAGGTGCGACGATGATGGTCACGTCCTTGTCGTCATAGAGCGCTCCGTCGTCCGCCCGCCCCCGAAGCACGTACGTCCCGGGTCGGTCGAAGGAGACCTTGACCTCCCACCGACCATCCTCGGGGATCGCTGGCGCGCTCCACAGCGGTGCCCATGGAGAGTTCGCGCCGAAGCGGGTGTCCTCCCACGTTTTCACCTGAAGAGGTTCGAACGACACCTCGCCTTCACCCCGAAAGACGAACCACGACAGGTGCAGCCCCACCCTCTTGTTCACGGTGATGCGGACGGGAGGGTTCAATTGCCGGGCACTCAACTCCGGCGGGCCCTCTCGGGGTGACGCCGCTGCCGCCGTCGCCCTAGCCTTTTGGCGCCGAATCGCATCCTCCATGCTGTCATCGACGATCGTTGCCACCAGCGTCACCATTTCGCCGACGCCCACCCTGCGCACGCTCTCTCCCTCGACGGTGAGGACCGGCGGCGTGTTGGCTCTGATCTCGGCGTTGCTGGCGCCGATACCGAGAGCCCCGGTTTCGGAAGCGATCACGATGTTGTCGAGCTTGTAGTCCAAGCGGAGCGATGCGTACGCGTGCTCGGTTTTTCCCTGCGTCGTCAACGCCCAGTCCAGCTCCTGGTCACCGAAGTCCGCAGGCACGCGGACCATGAAGGTGAACCGGTTCCGGCGCGGCAGAAAGTGCGTCACCTGTCCTTGATCCGCGGGTCCGGGCGAGATGTTGTTCTCGGGTCCCACGGGTACGTCGAGCTCTTCCTGCCAGTTCCGGTTGATGTACCCGAATACGAGGCTGAACGAACCGTCGTCGTTCGCAATCCAACCCTCGTACGCCGGAGAGACGTTTTGGCCCCTCTGGTACCCGAGCTGGGCCTGTGTCGGTTGGCTCGTGAGCAGCAGCGCCAACGCAACAGACGCGATCAGGCTGACTGGGGCCCTCACAGGGGACCGAGGACGACCTTCACTCATCGAGAAGGCTGGGGAATCACGAGACACAGCGGGCAACCGATGACGTGATCGTTGATGGTCAGCTTGAGCCTCTCCCTCCGGTCCGCCATTTCCTGTTGGAACTGCTCGTCATTCATCGACAAACGCATTCCCAAGTCGATGAACATGTTCGCTACCGAGCGGTTGCCCGCGCCCTGCCAGTTCCTGGCGTCGGGGATATTCCGGTTCTGATCGGTGTTGTCCATGTACCCGATGATGTGCAGGATCGTCCCCTTCGGCAGCAAGGGTTGGTAGTCGTCTTCGAAGGTGTAGCCCCGGACCCAGTTGTGGTCGTAACCAACGCAGGACAGCGTCTCGACGTTGAAGCCCCAGATCGCCTCCAGGCACATCCGGTCCCCCGGCGCGTGCAGGTGTGGCTCGAACGTGACGATCTTCGTGTGCCGCTGGAGCACGGTGTACGCGTGCAGCTCCTGGTCCTTCTCGCCGGCCTTGATGTCGATGTCCGAGCCGCTGCCGAGGAAGAAGTTGGCCGACCGGTACTTCGGCTCGTAGTCCTTCGGATGGAACCTGAAGCCAACCTCGAGATGAGCTCGTGTATCGGTCCCGTTCGAATGCACGTGGGTCGAGTTCGAAACGAGGCTCGAGCCCGCCTTGAGGAGCCGTGCCCCTTCGGGGTCGAAGATGTCGGCGTTGCGACCGACCTCGTGCACCGGCCAGGTGACCCCGCGCGCGGTGGGATCGTCGAGAACCCGTGTGCTGTAAACCATGTGGTGGAAGACGTATAGGCCGCCGACCGTCTCGCGGTCGCTCGGGCTATTCTCACCGACGTCATTGATTTCCCTGACCTCGACCGAGGCCACATACCGGTCTTCGGTGAGCCCGGTCGGAACGCTTTGGATGTCGCCCCACCAGTCGGGCGCGTCGCTTTTGACGAGGAACTCTTCCGTCGAGACGATCAGGTCTGGCTCACCCAGGGTCCAACCGACGGCGTCGTCGAACACCAACGGAGCCGGCATGTCGGCCGGATCCCCCATTGGCGTGCCGCTGCGAGCCCAGGACGCGATCGCCGCGATCTCTTCGGTGCTCAACGACGGATCGTCCTTGAAGTGTTGGATGCCGATGTCCTTCTCGACATACCACGGCGGCATCGCGCCCATCCGGTCGCGGATGCCTGTCCGCCGCATGATCCGCATCGCGTGCGGCTGCACGTCCTCGTACTCGACGAGCGACATAGGCGCCACCCCACCGGGTCGGTGACAGCGTACGCAGCTCCGCTGCAGGATCGGCGCGATGTCCCGCGTGAACGTCACCTGACTCATCTCGGCAGCGCCTTGCTGCGCTTCGGCGCGCGCGGGTGACGTGAACGTAAGGATCGCGACGACCGGAAGAGCCAACCCGATCGCCGACAGCCATGGGGCCTTTATAGAGCGCATTCGTACAACCTCCTTCCAGACGACGATCACGAAGACTACAGAGGCGTGCTCATTCCAGTCAAACCCCATATTACCCCGGAGAACACCACAGCGGATCTGCTCAAGGGCCTCAAATGACCAGGGCGCCGCGGCTTGCCGCCTAAGTGTTAGTCCGACCGCGTGTTACGACAGTCTCTGTGCGATCCACGCAGTCCTGTAGATGGCCGTGCCCAGAGTGCCGATCGCGACGAGGCCCAGGACCCCGATCAGCAGCGTGCCGGAGTCCCACCCCATCAACAGCGTCACCGTGGGGTCGAACAGCGCGGCGAATCCGACGAGGAGCAGCCGTTCCGCTCTCTGCATGATGCCCACTTTGCACAGGACGCCCGCGCTCTCCCCGCGCGCCCGCGCATAACTGACCAGCAGGGAGCCTCCTAGAGCCGACACGACCAGCGTCAGCGCCAGGGCCGACTCCCGGAAGAGCACGGCCAGTCCGACGAAGGCGCCGACTTCGGCAAAGCGATCGAGAGTGGAATCGAGGAAGGCTCCGCGTTCGTTCGCCATGTCACGCGCCCGCGCGATGCGTCCGTCGAACACATCTGCCGCCCCCCCGAGCAGCACGCCCCAACCGCCGAGGGTCACGTGACCCGTCGCGAACGCGACGCCGGCCCCGATCCCGAACGCGACGCCGAGCAGGTTGAAGAACGCGGGGGAGATCTTCAGCGCGAGGGAAAACCGCACCAGGGGCCCGATGAACCAATAGAACCAGCTGCGCACGAAGCCCCCGAGCACGAAGCCGCCGCGATCAACCACCTCGTGCGGATCCGCGGTGGCGCGGGCGGTGCTCATCGCGTACACGGGCATCGTGGCGAGAGCGAGCCCGAGCACACCGAGCAGGACGGTGAGGTCCGGGGTCACCGGGAGAGCTCTTTGGGCGGTCGAGTCAACAACACCTTGATGGCCCGCGGCCACAGGAAGATGAGTGGAAGTCGTCTCTCCAGCCGGGTGAGCTCGATGCGCTCACCGCGATGCCGTTCCACCTTGCGGACGACGTACGGGAGCCAGTTTGCGAAGGTCGCCATGTGCTTGAACCACCTGGCAGTTGCTCGGACTTTCGACTTCCGAAAGTGCCGACGCCACTTCCGCCGCAACGCCGCGGACGCTGGCCGCGCCAACTCGTACGTAGTGAGCGCCCCGCCGTGGCCCCCCTCGGCGTCGATGCGCTCGACGAGCACGCCCTGCTCCACGCCGCGTGCCAGCACAGGGCCGAAGTGCTCTCGAAAGTAACCGGCCTGGCCTTCGAAGATCCGCGCCGCGCGCTGTCTGGACTCGGGCCGTAGTTCGCCCCGATAGCACACTTCCAGCATGCGTCGGCCCAGTCCTTCCGCATCGACGGGACCGTCGAGGTACGGCTCCATCCATTCCAGAACCCTGTCACGGGCTGAAGCCAACAGCTGCTCGACCCATTCGGCGGCGTTTGGGGTCGCGCTGTAGAGCGGACCGACTTTTTGAACCAGTCGGCCGAGCAGGAAGTGGTCCGGGGGGTTCGGCCCCAACCCCCGCTCCAGATGGGCGCGGCTCACGATGATGCACTTCGCGATGCCGTCGCGGGCGTCCTCGGGGGCGAAGGCGATGGCGTTCGGCGGCAGGAACCCGGCCATCATCGAAAGCAGCCACGTGGGCCGGTGCAGTTCACCGGCGGCATTGAGGGCGGCGTAAAACGGCCGGTATTCGTCGACGATCACCACGAAATCGACAGCGCTGTGCCGGTCTGGATTCGCGCCCAACATGTGCGACCCATACAGCAGGATCGACCTGATGGAGCCGGCGCTAATCCCGACGAGGGCTTCGGCCAGCTCGCTGGCCGCCGAGGCTGACGCGTCCTTCACGCCACCTGAGCCCCCCGCATCTCGGCGAGATGATCGACCATCAACTGTCGGATCTCGTCGGTGAACGCCTCGTGATCGCCCTTCGGATCGGACCATTCGAGCTCGCCCACTAGATCGATCCGCCCCTCGAGTTGGGCCATGCCACCTAAGAAATCGGAGAGCTTGGGATGTCCCGAATACCCGTCCACGACGAAGACGTACACCCGCCAGGGACGAGACCTCAGGATCAACCGTAGACCGGTGGTCATGAACGGACCGATCTCGCCGTCCTTGGTCCGAGTCCCCTCCGGGAAGATCATCACCGGCACCTCCGACGTACGTGCCGCTTCCTGGAGTTCTCTCAACATGCGGCGGGTCTGACCCGCCGTTGCCCCGGGGTCCACCAGCGGGAATTGATATAGCTTGAGCACATGCGAGACTAGAGGGATCCACCGCGCATAGCGGCGGCGGGTCACAATGCGAGGATATCCGTTTTCGACGCACCTCACCACCAGCGGGATGTCGATGAGCGACTGGTGGTTCATCAGGATCAGAACCCCCGGCCCGGAGGGCACTTTGGCCGGCTCGGGGATCGAAGCCCCACCGATCCAGGACAACGGCGCCATTACCATCCAAGTGAGCCAATTGGCCCAGGCAATGAGAACGCGGTCGCGACTCGAGGGGAAAAGCCAAACCCAAGGAACGATCAAGAAACGCTGGACCGGATCGCAGAGCAGGATGCCCCCGCAAACGACGGTGATGGCGAGGTAGCCGCGGAGCTTCAAACGAGACGCCTCTGGGAGCGCAGGACAAAGGACGATGCGCACGGACGTGCGGTGGACGGCGAAGGCTAACCGGTCGCGCCAACCAGCATCAAGACGAGCATCCACGTGAGCGACATGGACTACACCTACTACGGCTTCCGAAACTGCGTCGGAGCCTTCTTCGAGATGTCCACATCGGACGCTCGCAAGCTGCTGCCATCCCACCTCGAGCCGCTGGAGATGCAGCACGAACGGAGTATCCTCGCGCTCACCTGCTTCGAGTTCACGGAGAGCGAGGTGGGGCATTACTTCGAGATCGTTCTCGCGGTTATCGTGCCGCCGATGGTGGAGCCCGGCAAGCCGCTGCCGAAGGCTGCGTTCTTCCCGTTCTGCGTAGGGACCTCGTCGGAGGCATCCCGTTTGCACGCGATCGAGCGCTGGCATCTGCCGCACTACATGTCGGACCTCGACATCACGATGACCGAGTCCGCCGATGAGATGGAGGTCACGGTCCGGGACGGCGACACCCCCGTACTCGATTTCACCGTCACCAGGCACGAGTACGCGCCGACCAAGAACCTCTACAACGCGTTCACGGTGGAGGACGGCGCCGGCGGGAAGTTCAAGGCGAACATCTACATGGAGGCGCCGCACTCAGAGCACGAGGAAGAGAATGGTTCGCTCACGCTCCACGAGCACACGATGACCGAGGGGCTCACGATCGACGACGTGAACACGTACCCGTTCCGTGAGCAGTGGTATCAAGCAGGCATGCAGACCTTCGAGCCCCTGATCGAACTCTGAGCGCCGTGCCGCGTCACTTCGTCATCTTCAATCCGGCCTCGGGCCGAGGGCGCGGCAAGCGGCGCATCGAAGTCTACCGGCAGTTGCTCGCCGAACAACTCGACGACGTCACCTTCGCCGAGTCCGCAGAGCCGGGTGGAGAGCTCGCGCTCGCCGAAGAGGCCGCAGCGGACGGATACGATGTCGTCGTGGCGGTTGGTGGCGACGGCACGTGGAGCAATGTGGCGGACCGGATCCTCGCGAGCGGACGCGACGATCTCACGCTCGGGATCTTGCCGAACGGTACGGGGAACGACTTCGGCCGGAGTCTCGGCATGGACCCGTCCGACGCGGCGGAGGCGGTCAAAGTCCTCGCAGCCGCGAACACCAAGCTCGTCGACGTCGGGCGCGTCGAGACCGACAGCGCCTCGGAACACGCGCCCGAACAGTGGGGGAGGCGCTACTTCCTGAACCTGATCGGATTCGGCTTCGACATCGCGGTGATCGACGCGGCCGCCGGCGCTCGTTTTCTCAAGGGTGAGCTGCTCTACAAGATCACCGCGCTGCAGCAACTCTTTCGCTTCCCGGGCCTCGATCTGCGGCTGAAGAGCGAGGGCGGTGAAGAGCGCGACGGGCGGTACCTCATGCTCACCGTATCGAACGGACCGTTCTTCGGAGGCGGCTTCCCCATCGCACCGGAGGCGACCGTGCAAGACGGAAAGCTGCATGCGTGTCAGATCCTCGACGCACCTCCGCTTGCGCGCCTCAGGCTCTTCAACCTGGCCGAGCGCGGTCGACATGTGACCTCGGATCGTGTAGAGGTGCTCGCCGACAGCGGTTTCCGCATGGAGTTCCCCACCCCGCCGCGCTTCGAGGTAGACGGCGACGTGCGCCGATCCGCCGGGCACACGGTTGAGGCGCGCATCCTGCCTGCTGCTCTGAAGGTGATCGCGCCGAAGTCGACGTGAAGGTTGCCGCCTGGAAGCGAGTTGAACTTCGTAATACAAAGTACTTGCTCGTGCGCGGACTGACCCCCATGGTGCGTTCATGAACCTGCCAGCCCGAAGACTCAGCGATCCCGATCGGGGGCCCGCGGCTCTACACGATCGGGCGATGGACAATCTGCGTTACATCCGCGAGACGATGCAGCGCTCAGCGTCTTTCACCCACGTCTCGGGGATCGGTGGCGTCCTCATGGGCCTGATCGCGATCGCCACCGCGCTGATCGCGTCCAGGTCCGCCGCTCCCACGGTGTGGGTAGTGACGTGGCTCGCATCTGCGGTCGCTTCCCTTGCAGTCGCCACGGTCTCGATGGCGCGAAAGTCCGCTGCCGCCGGGGAGGGGTTGCTCACCGGCCCGGGCCGCAAATTCGCCTGGAACGTGATCCCGCCGTTAGCGGTCGGTGCGGTGCTCACCGTGGTGTTCATCCGAGCCGCACTGATCGACCAACTGCCGGGCGCCTGGCTACTGCTTTACGGCACGGGCATCGTCACCGGCGGTTCGTATTCCGTTAGGCCTGTTCCGCTCATGGGTGCCGCATTCATGGGTCTGGGAACCATCGCCTTCTTCGCGCCGGCCGCGTGGGGAAACGCTTTCATGGCCGCCGGTTTCGGTGGCCTACACATCTTGTTCGGTATAGTGATCTGGAGGAAACATGGCGGCTAGACAGGGGGCACTGCCCAAGGAAGAAACACGTGCTCGGTCCGCCTCGTTGCCGGAAGTCCGCGTACAGCACGCGCAGGCCGAGGTGTTGGAGCTCGACAGGCTGATTCACGAGCGGGTACGGCTCGGTATCGTGAGCGCTCTCGCCGTAAACGGCTCGCTCACGTTCACCGACCTCAAGGAGTTGCTCGGCACCACGGATGGCAACTTGAGCGCGCACGCTCGACGGCTCGAGGACGCCGGGTACGTGACGTGTGAAAAATCGTTCGAGGGCAGAATGCCGAGGACCGAGTATGCGTTGACGGAGGTGGGTCGGCGCGAGCTGCGGCTCTATCTGGACCACATGGAGGCCATCATCCGTGCAACGCGCGATGTCTGACCATCTCACCACGACGTCCCCCGTTTTTTTTCGGAGTCAGGCTCTATGACACAGAGTGCTCTTCGTGCGGCCGATCGACACGGGCTGCACGTGGCGATCATCATGGATGGGAACGGGCGGTGGGCCCGACGGCGTGGACGCCGCCGCGAGTGGGGTCACCGCGAAGGTGCAAAGGCGGTCCGTCGAGTGGTCGAGGCATCACCCGACCTCGGCATCAACGTCCTGACCTTGTACGCGTTTTCATCCGACAACTGGCAGCGGCCCGAGCGGGAAGTCCGGCTGCTCATGAAGCTGTTCCGCCGATACTTGAAGAGTGAGATCGCCGAGCTGAAGGCCGAGGGTGTGCGCCTCCAGGTCATCGGTCGACGCGATCGCCTCGCGCCGGACCTCGTGCGGCTGATTGAGGAGTCGGAGGAAGCCACCGCCATGGGTCGCCGACTTTCGCTGCGACTAGCCGTGGACTACTCGAGCCGCGACCTACTCGTGTCCGCCATCCGTGCGGCAGCCGCCGGCACCGACCTCGATCGGGCTTCGCTCTCTCTGTTGCTCGGCCAAGCGATGCACACCGAGGAGCCCGCACCGGATGTCGACCTCCTGATACGAACGGGCGGCGAGAAGCGGTTGAGCGACTTCCTCCTATGGGAGTGTGCCTACGCAGAGCTCGTATTCACCGACCTCATGTGGCCGGATTTCCAGGGCGACGCCCTCGCGCGGGCGGTGTCCGAGTTCTCCAGTCGCAACCGGCGGTTGGGACAGGTCGCCGAAGCCAGTTGATGAGATCTAACACTAAGTCCGACCATCAGTTACGGATGTCTCTAGCTCCAGTAGGCGCTGTTTTCGCTACAAGCCGCCGCCGTATCCCACGAGCTTGCCGTCGGCGCCCACCACGCGGTGACACGGGACGATTGATCGCCAGCGCATTCATGCCGTTCGCGCTGCCGACCGCACGCACTGCGGAGGCATGGCCGATTCCATGGGCCAACTCCGCATAGCTGCGAGTCTCCCCGTATGGAATCTCCGCCAACGCCCGCCACACAGTTTTCTGAAAGTCGGTACCCGGGGCGGTCGTGGGAACAGAGAAGGCCTCGAGCATTCCGGCGAAATACGACTCGACCTCAAGCGCTGTCCGGTCGACGATGGGGTTCCGGTCAGGCACGAACACGGCACCGAGACCTTTGCGGATTCTTGCGACCTGCGTGGGCAGCGCCCGGCGGTCGACGAACTCTAGCAGGCAGAGCGCATCGTCCGTCGCTCCCACCAACATGGGTCCGAGCGGAGTAGTGATCCGCCGTATGCGAACGACCGTCGCGCCCTCCAGCTCGGTCGGACTCGAGCCGAAGTACTGCCAAAACGCCGCCTGAAAGCCCGAGAGGGAGTCGTAGTCCGCATCGAAGGCGGCCCGACTCACGCGTGAGCCGCCCCTTCACATGCCCCAGGGCTGCACCGAGGCGCCGGGCGCGCCCATATGCGTGGAACGTCATGCCGTGATGCTGCGTTGAACCAACGCCGCACGCGCGGCGGACTCAGACCGGCTTCACGCACGTCCTGGTCGGTCCAGCGGCGGCCCGGGTCGGCCTCGATTTGAGCGAGCAGGGGACGTAGCCACTCCGGAGCTGTGCCGCTCGGCTCCATGGGTCTGCTACCGCTTGCACGGCCGAAAACCCGAAAGCAGCGCCTCATGGGCGGTGCCGAAGAAGCGAAGATGTTCCGGGCGGGGCTTCTTGGCCGCGCACGTCGGTCGGCAGAAGATCCCGGTCGTCTGGACTCCGGTGACGAAGATTCCGTCGTAGGAGATATCACGCGCGAGGAACGCCTCGAGCATGACCTGGTCGGTCGGTAGTTCGTATGTAATCATGGCTGAAACATAGGGACCGACGCTCGGGACTCTACCGGAGTCTGAACGTCGAATTCTACGATGTCAGAACGCCCGCCACAGCCAGGCCGCGAAGAGGTCGTCGTCAGATCTACGTCATCTCCGTGGTGGTGCTACGTCACCTTGCGTACGGCTCGAGGGGCAGGGTTCCCGCAGAATAGGGTCCAAGACCAGGAAACCCGAGGAGCTTCCCGCTAGATGACCTTCCAAGTCCACCCAGCGCACCGTCTGCTCCGGCACCTTCGCAACAGCCGCCCCGGAAGCGAGCGAACCGTCATGTCTCACGAAGACGGGACCGAATTGCATCAGCCTGTTGCGTCTGTGACACGAAGCCTAGCTTCGGGCCCGCATCAATACTCGACGCCCCGGGGCAATCGAATGAGCCACGCTTCGCTTGGATCGGGAGCTCAGCGGTCCGATGGCGAGCGATTCGTGGGACCGCTGCCGCTCGTTGGACGAACGCGAGAACTTGCGATGCTCGAGGCGCTCATCGAAGGCCCCGATCGCGCGGCGTCCCTCGTGCTGGTTTCGGGCGAGGGAGGGGTCGGCAAGTCCCGGCTCGTCGCCGAGCTCGCGGGACGCGCCGAGACTCGCGGTTGGCACGTGGCGCGCGGTAGGGCATACCCGGTGGAGAGGGGCGTTCCGTACGCACTCTTCGCCGACGCATTTCTGCCGCTTTTGGGCGCCATGGACCCCGATACGCTCACGGTACTCAGCAGGGGCGGTGAGGCCGAGTTGAGCTACCTCTTCCCGGCGCTCGCCGCCGGCCGGGACGAGGGCAGCGACGCAGCCGGGGGTAACCCGGAGGAGTTCCGCACGCGTCTGATGTGGAACTTCGCGGAGTTCTTGAAGAACTACTCGGCGCGCTCCCCGTTGCTCGTCGTGCTCGAGGATTTGCAATGGGCCGATGAGTCTTCGCTCCACTTGCTGCACTTCCTCGCCCGGCAGTCAGGCGAACAGCCCCTCGTCCTAATCGGTACGTACAACGATTCGGACAGGGATCGCAGCCCACAGCTCGTGAAGACCGAGCGCTCTCTGCTCTCGCTCGGCGCCGCCGAGGCACTCCGCCTCACTCCGCTCAGCCGCGAGCACGTCACTGAGCTCCTCTGCCGCGCGTTCGCTGTCGATGCGGAACAGGTCGGTGAGTTTTCCGCCATGCTTTTCGGATGGACCCAGGGGAACGCGTTCTTCCTCGAGGAGATCATCAAAGCGTTGGTGGCCAACGGCCGCATCAGCAGCAAACAGGGCGTGTGGATCGGCTGGGATGCCGAGGACTTCCGCCTTCCCAGAACGATTCGGGACGCCGTGCTCGGGCGCATCGAGACGTTCTCCGACGACGCTCGAACGGTCGCTGAGCTCGCGGCCGTGATCGGCACCCGGGCGAGCTACCCGCTCCTGGCAGCGATCAGCGGTCTACCCGAGGCAGCGCTGCTGTCCGCCCTGGAGGAGCTGTGTGCGCATCTGGTGCTCAACGAACGGGCGGAGGCCGGCGGCGCGGTCGTATACGACTTCGCGCACCCCCTGGTCCAGCAGACGCTGTACGGTGAGTTCGGGCTCCAGCGCGCTCGGGTCCTGCACGGGGCCGTGGCCGAAGCGATGGAAGCCTTCTACGGCTCCTCATCGATGGATCACGCGGACGAGTTGGCCTTCCACTTCGCCCGGACGGACGCGGGGCACCTCCGCGGAAAGGCAGCGCGGTATCTCGCGGCGGCCGGCCAGCAAGCGTTGGAGCGACGCGCGGACCGGGAGGCGGTGAACTACCTGCGGTCGGCACTCGAACGGACCGACTCAGAGGACACCGATGGTCCGGCACGCGCCGACCTGGTGCCTCATCTCGCGCGGGCGCATCAGCACCTGGGCGAGTTCGAGCCCGCTGTCGAGCTCTGGACGAGTGCTCTCGCCGAAGTACCGCCCGAGCATCCCAAGCACCCCGCGGTCCGGCGGGCGCTCGGCATGGCGCACTTCTGGTGCGGTCGGCACACCGACGCCCAGGAGCATCTCGATATCGGGCTGGAGAGAGCGCGCGCGCTGGGCGACCAGGCTGAGCTGGTGCGCCTGACGATCGCGAAAGGGCACCTTCTGAATGAACTCGGGATGGGGACGGAGGCGATCGAAACGGTGTTGCTCGCGCTGCCGATCGCTGAGGGGCTTGGCAGCCCTCACCTGCTCGCGCGTGTGCACCGCGCGTTGGCGCTGCTCCACGTATGGATCGGGCCGCCGCACAGGACCCGCGAACACGCCACGAGGGCGATCGAGTTGGCTCGGGAAGTCGGAGACCTATCGATCGAGTTCTGGGCGCGCTGGGCTCTGGCCGTCTTGAGCGGCATGTCGGGCGCCGTCGAGGAGACGGCGGCGGCGATCGACGAACTGAACGACCTCGCGGGCCGCTGGCGCTCACCGGTCCTTCGGCTGTGGAGCGCCGAATTGGCGATCGAGTCGGCGTGGGCACGCGGGGATTGGGACGCGGGCACTGCCTTGGGCGAACAGGCGATCACGCTCGCGCGCAACCTCAACCAGCGGACATTGCTCCCCAGACTGCTCGTGTGCACTTCCTTCTTCTACGTCGGCAGGGGACAACTCGAGCAGGCGCGGGCGCTCGTCGACGAGGCCGCGGAGATTTCCGGGCTCGGGAACGAAGAGGGGCCGATCGACGTTCACCAGGTCGTGCCCGCGTACATCGGACTGGCACACTACCTGCTCGGACTCGGCGAGTACAAGCAAGCGATCGAAGCGGCAGAGAACGGTCTGCGGATCGCCGAGGGAACAGAATACGTCCTGTGGGCGATCCACCGAATGCTGCCGATCCTGGGCGAGGCGTGCTTGTGGGCAGGAGAGATCGACCGGGCCGAGGCAGTCAGCGTTCGCATGCGTGAGCACGCGCGACAGCTCGACCACAAGCTCGGCTTCTGTTGGGCCGACGCGATCGACGCGCTGGTGTGCTGGAAGCGGGGAGATCCAAAGTCGGCGATTGACCTCATGCGTCAGGCAGCGGAAGCTCTCGAGGAGATCCCGATCATTCCGGACGCCGCGCGAATCCGGCGCCAGCTCGCGGGCCGTCTGGCCGAGATCGACCGCCCAGACGAGGCGGCCGACGAACTCAAGCGCGTCTACGACATCTTCCGGAAGCTCGGAGCCGAACTGGAGTTGGAGAAGACGAGGGTCCAGCTCCGCGAGATCGGGCATCGCCCCCCCCCCAGGCGGGTCGGTGGGGGAGTCGCCGGACTCACCGCTCGTGAGCTGGAAGTCGCTCGACTCGTCGCTCAGCGCCTGTCGAACAAGGCCATCGGAAGAAAGCTCGGTATGGCGACCCGCACGGCCTCCACCCACCTCTCGAACATCTTCCACAAGCTCGAGGTGGGGTCGCGCGGCGAACTGGCCGACCTGATCCGCGAGAAGGGGCTGCTCGAGGAGTAACGCTCGAGCTACTCGCGCACGAGCTCACCGTCCGAAAGGTGCCACCGCTCCTCGGCAAGCACTTCGGCGTCCGTCTCGTCGTGACTGACGAGCACGAGCGGGACACCGCGCTGCGCAGACCATTGCCCCACAACGCGAGCGAGCTCAGCGCGCAGGGGTCGGTCGAGAGCCGAGAACGGCTCGTCCAGCAACAAGAGCTTCGGTTCGGCGAGCAGCGCCCGTCCAAGCGCCACGCGTTGCCGCTCCCCACCCGAGAGTCGCCGGGGTCGCCGCTCGAGCAGCCCCGTGATCTGCAAGAGGTGGGCGGTCTCCTCGACGGCGGCGACGGAAGAGCCCCCGTAGCCGAGATTGTCCCGCACTGTCAGGTGAGGGAAGAGTAAGACCTCCTGGGGAACCCACCCGACCCGCCGCCGCCACGGCGGCACGAGGGTCCCGGTGGCGTCGTCCTGCCATCGCTGGTCGCCGAAGGTCACGACCCCTCGCGCGCGTCGCTCCACGCCGGCGAGCACGCGCAGAATCGTGCTCTTGCCCGCCCCGGAGGGACCCACGATCGCGATCGCACCGCTCTCGGTGTCCAGTTTCACTCGCATCGTCTTCGACGCCACCGGAATCTCGAAATCCAGGCCGAGCCTGTACTGAGCGTCAGTAGCCATGTCGGTCTTCCAATCGAAGCTTCTGTCGGCGAGAGAGCGCCTCGAATCCGAACAGAGCCAGCATGGAGATCGCGACGCTGGCGCCGACCAGCACCCAGATCGTGCTCCGGCCAGACGGCGATTCGAGCAGCGTGTAGACCGCGAGCGCGATCGTCCGTGTGGACCCCTCGACGTTCCCCGCCAAGACCACCGTTGCGCCGAACTCGCCCAAGGCACGGGCGAACGCCAGCACGGCACCGGCCGCGATGCCCGGGAGCGCGAGCGGCAAGGAGATCCGGAAGAAGGTCCGACGTGGGGGAACGCCCAGCGTCCACGACAGCTCCTCGTACATCGGATCCACGGCCTCGAAGGCGCCGCGAATCGAAATCACGTAGAGCGGGAACCCCACGACGAACGCCGCAATCGCGGCGCCCAAGATCGTGAAGGGAACCGGCAGCCCCAGAGACGCAAGCCGGCTTCCCAGGGGCGTTCCCCCGCCGAGCAAACTGAGGAGAAGAAAGCCGGTCACAACCGGTGGCATGACCAGCGGTGCCATGACCAGCGTCGAGAGCAGCGCCTTGCCCGGGAACTCCCGGCGGGCCAGCAGCCACCCGAGGCCGACGGCTGGCACCAACCCGGCGACCGTTGCCAGCAACGCGACCATGAGCGAGAGCCGTATCGCGGACGCCACTGCCGGCGCCTGGATCACGGCGCCAGCTGGCGGAGCCTGCGCCGCCGACGGCACCACTTCTGCGAATCCCGCAGCCTCGACAATGGCTCGACCCTCCTCGCTGACCACGAAGCGCAGGAAGGCGGCGGTCGATTCCGGGGCGTCCGAAGAGCTCAACGGGGCAGCCCAATACAGGACCGGTGGGTGGCTACTCACCTCGAACGCGAACGCGACCCGCACACCCGGTTCGGCGGCCGCGTCCGTCCGGTATACAATGCCGACGGGCACCTCCCCCCGGGCTACCCACTCCAAGGCACCGCGCACCGAGCCGCCACGCACCACCTTGTCCGCCACTTCGGCCCACACACCCGTCGCTTCAAGCGCTGCGCGCGCGTAGCGGCCTGCGGGCACGTTCTCCCCCGCGAGCGCGATGCGGGGGAAGCGCACGAGGTCCGCGGGCGTGGCGGGTGGACTCGCGGCAGCCGGCACGACGACGACGAGCTCGTTGGCCGCGAAGGGCACTGGTGTGCCTTCGCGAACGGTCGCGCGCTCCTCGAGCCAGTCCATCCACTCGAGGTCGGCCGCGAAGAACGCATCCGCGGAGGAGCTCTGCAACGCCTGCACGGCGAGCCGCGAGGTGGCATCGAAGGAGAAGCGCACTTCGGCACCACCCGCCCGCCGCCACGCGTCGGCGAGCCGGGGAAGCACGTCCGCGAGCGAAGAGGCCGCCAGAACCAAGAGGGAAGAATCGGGTGCAGCCCTCGCCGACCATACCATCGGCTCGAGGCCAGCGCGCGCTGTCTCGCCAGCGACGGCCTCCGCCCGAAGGAATGGAAGAAGACAGAACGCCACGACCCACCCCGTCACACGAACGTGAGGGGCGTGAAGCGCGCGGGCACAACGGCGCGGACGGGAGATTCGGGCAACGGCGGACACAGGCCGCCCACGGTACCCAACAGCACGACACCGCGGCAAGGTCCGCACTTGCTGGGCCCCCTCCTTCTTGCGTCCTTTCCGCCATGACGCCGGCAAGCGAAGGCGCCTCTGTCGCCGAAATCTTGATCGATGTGCGCCGCCCCGAGCTCGACTCGTTCGGGCACGTGAACCACGCGGTCTTCCTCACCTATCTGGAGCACGCGCGCTTTGAAGCGATGAAGCCGATCAGCCTTCTAGGTCCGTGCTGATCGTCGGGAACGACGTCGTCGACCTCACCGATCCAAGGGTGTCGGGGAAGGCATCAGACGCGCGTTTCCTGGAGCGGATCTTCACCGAAGGGGAGCGCGCTGCAATCGCCGGCGCTCCTGACCCGGACCTCGAACTTTGGCAACGGTGGGCCGCGAAAGAAGCGGCGTACAAGGCGGTGTCCAAGCTGCGGGGGAGTCCCCCGGCCTTCGCACATCGGACCTTCGTCGTCTCGTGGTCTCACCCGAGTGAGCGCGACGGCTCGCCCGGGCTTCGGTCGGGCTCTGTCCGCTACGAGTCGACGATCATCGACATCGAGGCGGCCTGGGACCGCCAAACAGTGCACGTGGTCGGCTGGCTTGGCGATCCCACGCGTTCACCGAAGGACGACCAGCTCAACAGCCGACTGGCACGACTCGATGAGGCCGGGGCTGCTTGGTCCGGTCCGCGCACGGAGTTGGAGCGCAGGCTGAGCCCTCGCGAGTTGGAGGCCGTACATTCGCAGGCTTCCTTGGCTGTCCGGATCGCCGCACGCACCGCGATCGCTGATGCCCTCGCCGTCGATGAGCAGCGGCTCGAGATCGTTTGTGCTCCCGGCAAGCCCGGCCGCCGGCTGCCGGCCGTATTATTGGACGGAGAGCGGGGCACGGTCGACGTCTCCCTCTCGCACGACGGCGACTGGATCGCCTGGGCGTTCGCGGTGCAGCCGGGGCGCAACATGCCTGCCCCCGTTAGCGATCGTTCGGCCGGTAGTTGAGGAAGACGGAGAGCCCGAAGCGCTGGTAGTAGGCGTTTCCGATGTCGGTCTCAGCGCGGGTCCACCCGAGTCGGACACCGCCATCCAGATTGCTTCGAATCGAGCGCACCAGCTCGGCGTACGCGATCGACGCATTATCGGCCTCCTCGCCCGGAACCAAGAGCGCGAAGTTGGGCTCGTTCACGTAGCTCTTGGTCGTGAGCAGAGCCAGCACGCTCAGCGTCAGCTGCCCGGGCAGGGGCGCGCTCAGCTCAGCCGACACACTGAGCGCATCGTACTCCGGCCGGTTCGAGTTCGAGCGGTTGAGTGTGCCTTCAAGCCCGACAAGGACGATCAGCTCGCCCACATGTCTCCAGCGGAGTCCCGCGCGCACCGTGCGATCGCGCCGGAAGGGATCGTCCGCATCGAAGCTCCCCTGGTGCCCGTACTCGCTCCAGCGCACGCCGCCGAAGAACCGAATCATCGAGGATTCACCCAACGCGGCTCCTAGCTCGAAACCGGCCGCGCGGCGATCGAGTAGGTCGAGCTGGGGCACGAACTTTAGCGCGCGGTAGTCGGCAGACTCGATGTCGGCGACCAGGTCGAAGGCCACACCCTGGAACGAGCGGGTCAGGAGCCCCACCGCTCCGTTCACGGTGGCGTACCCAGGCTGCATGAAGAGCGGCATGGGAGGACGATCCCGAACGGAGCGTGTGTCGACGCCGCCACGAACCGATCCGGTCGCCCAGGAGCCCAGGGTCTGTTGGAACTCCAGGGAGCTACTCCCAACCCACTCACGAGGCGCGTAGTCTCGGAGTCTGAAGCCCAGCGCGGCAGCCTGCCGTACGCCTCCGTCCAATTCGAGCGTAAGCCGCTGACGTTCCCGCTCGAGCAAGACCAGCGTACCCCTGACGCCGATCTCGCCCCCGGCGGCTGTCGCTTGATCGGTGCTGTCGACAACGGCGACTGTGACCGCCGAGAAGTTTCCAGTGTAGCGCTGGGCGGAACCGCCCATGGTGAAGACGAGGTCGGACCAGCGCACTTGACCAGCCGCCTGGTGGGGCAAGAGGAGCGCGGCGAGCATTGCCGCCCACCGGGTGTAGCAGGCCGCTGCGCGCAACGAGGTCCGGAACGCTCCACCGCGCCTCATGATCGACTCCTCACTCGGGCGCGGAAATCCCTCGCTCTGAAGAGGAGAAGGTCCCGTTGCTCGAGCAGCATCTGCCGGTAAGCGCGTTTCGCCTCGATGCGCTCGTCGAGCGTCACCGGTCGCCCACCGACTGCGGTGCTGTCCGTGGCCTGCACCGCCGGATCGGCCCCGGCTGTCGTCCCGGTCGGCGGCCGGAGGTCACCGAAGCGTGCTGTCCCGGCGATGAAGTCAAGATGGCGCCGCAGCATGTCCCGCCGGCTTCTCAGTTGGCTGATCTCGTCGTCGATGCTCGGGATCAGCGAATCTATGCGCGCGGCGTAGCGTTCGAGGACCTGCGCCTTGCCGAGCATCTGAGCCGGCCCGTCGCGGGGATCGATTGCGATGTCGGGCATCGCCACCGGATCGAGGCTGTCGTTTTCGACGTCGGTTTCGAGGGCGGCCAACTCGTTCGACACCACGCGCAGCAGGTTGTCGAAGTCGCGCCTCTGTTGGACGCTCGGTGCGGTGTCGGCCAATTCGATGAGTTCGATCTGCTGCACTATGAGCACGTCGATCAACGCCTGCCGCAAAGACCGCAACCTATCTGCGGCAGCAGCGACTCGGTTCGCGGCATCCGCAAGGGGAGCCGAGCTCGCCAGGGCGTAGGAGAGAGCGCGGCTCAATTCCGCGTCGTCGCGAGCGCGCCTTGCACCTTCGATTTCAAGCAGCGCGCTGTTGAAGCGACGATCGACCACCCTTTGGGCGGTTTGTGCGGAATCATGTAGCGAGACGGCACCCTGGTACTCGAGCCTGAGTTCGCCGACGAGCTCTTCGGTCGACTGTGCGTCCCCCGGCTCAGTGATCACGAGCCCGGTCGCAACTGCGAGCAGCATGCCGAAGCCCCTGCGCCCGGACTTCACGCCTCGATCCCGTACTTCTCGAGCTTGTAGTAGAGAGCGCTCGCCTTGAGTCCCAGAAGTCGCGCGGCTTCCGCTTTCACTCCGTCTGCCTGCTCGAGCGCCTGGCGAAGGAGCCGTTCTTCGATCCCCTCCACGGCCTGCGTCAAATCCAAGCCTCCCATGGGCAACTCGGCCTCTGAGCCGGTGTCGAAGCCGGCGAGGCCTCCCGCGGCACCGTTCCCTCCAAGAGGGGGAAGCTCGTGCACGTCCAACTCGGTTGAATCGGCCAGCACGAGCGACCGCTCGATCACGTTCTCGAGCTCACGCACGTTTCCCGGCCACGTGTACGCCGCAAGTCGCTTCAAGGCATCCGCGGTAGCCGCGCGAACAGGAGAAGCGGTACGGTCGCGCAACTTGTCGATGAAGTGGTCGACCAATAGTGGGATGTCCTCCCTTCGCTCACGGAGCGGTGGGAGAACCACCGGAACCACGTGCAGCCGATAGAAGAGGTCCTCCCGGAAGGCGCCATCGGAGAGCAGCGCCTCGGGTGACGAGTTCGTGGCCGTGATGATGCGCACGTCTACCGAGATCGTCTCTTCGCCCCCGACGCGCTCGAGTTCCCGCTCCTGCAGAACACGCAGCAACCGTACCTGCGTCGCCTGCGGCACGGTGGCGATCTCGTCGAGAAAGAGCGTGCCTCCATCCGCGAGCTCAAAGCGTCCCCGGCGTCGCTTCTCAGCCCCGGTGAAAGCGCCCTTCTCGTGACCGAAGAGTTCGGAGTCGAGCAGACTTTCGGAAAGCGCGCCGCAGTTGACCCGAACGAATGGTCCGTCCTTGCGGCTGGACCCGGCGTGAACGGCGCGCGCGACCAACTCCTTCCCTGTGCCGGACTCGCCGTAGATCATCACGCTGGACTCGCTGGGGGCGACCCTGCTGATCCAGCGGAAGACCTCCTGCATGGGCTGCGACTCTCCCACCATCTCACCGTATCGGGCGACCGTCTCATCACGCAGGTAGGTGTTCTCGACACGGAGCGCGACGTTTTCGCGACGGAGGCGCAGTCGCTCGGCGCGATCGGCGACAAGCCGGTCCACCTTGACGCCGAACTCCTCCGACGAGAACGGCTTGGTAATGAAGTCGGCAGCGCCGAGCTTCATCGCCTCGACGACCCTCTCGATCGTGCCGTGCGCCGTGATGACCATGACCTCGGTCTCAGGCGTCGAAGCTTTGACTCGCTCGAGCACCTCCATGCCGTTCATACGGGACATCCTGAGGTCGGTGATGACCAGGTCGGCCGCCTCTTCCTCGAGAAGCTCGAGCCCGCGCTGTCCGCTCTCGGCGGACCTCGTACGATGACCGCGGCGCCTCAGGAGGAGCTCGAGCCCCTCCCTGATGGAGTCGTGGTCGTCGATGATGAGGATCTCAGCCATACGTACAGCGCTATTCCGGGCCCGCGATCGCGCGGGGAGGATCTTCCAAGCTGCCAAAATATAGACGGAACTCGGCACCTCTCCCACCATTTCTTTCTGAGCTGTCGGTGAGCTCCACGCGCCCGCCGTTCGCTTCGGCGACCTTCTTCACGATCGCGAGACCGAGGCCGGCACCTTGCTCCTTGTCGGTCACGAACGGTTCGAAGACGCGGCTCCGGAGGTCATCCGGCACGCCGGGCCCGTCGTCGGAGACAGCGATGACTACCTCCGCGTTCTCGATGCGCGCATCGAGGCGCACGTGCTGTGAGGCCTGCGCAGCGTTGCGCAGCAGGTTCAACGTCGCGCGCTTCACGTGCTCATCTCTCACGAGAGCCATCAGCGGCGTCTCCGGCAGAATCAGGTCGAGCGTCCCACCGCGGTCGTCCATTTCGGCCTCGACCAGCTCCACCGCCTCACGGATCGGACCGCGTACGTCGCTCGCGTGCTCCGCCCTGCCCATGGGCCGCGCGAAGGTCAGGAAGTCGCTGATGATGACGTTGAGCGCCGTGACTTCGGTGCGCACGCGCGATATGAGTCGCGCCCTCTCCTCAGGATCCTCGGTCTCCTCCGCCGCGGACGCGAAGAGCTCTAGACCTTCGAGCGGATTCCGAATCTCATGCGCGACCTGCGCAAGCATCAGCCGCAATTGCTCGTCCCGCGTCAGGATGCCCAGTCGCATACGCTCCATCGCACGCGCGAGTCGTCCCACCTCGTGGCCGCCCTCTTCGGCGACCGGTTCCTGCATGTGTCCACGCTGGATCCGGGTCGCGACTCGGGCTAGGCGTTCCAGCGGCTGGACAACGCTTGCCGCCAGGACCGTCGCCAGCAGCACGGCGAGCACCGCAGCGGCCGCGGCGCCGACGAACAAGTTCCGCCGAAGTTGTGCGAGCGGCTGCAGGTAGTCAGCGGGCAGCAGAATGGCGAATACCGTCTCGCGGTCGTCGAGCACCGCGAAACCCCACTTGAATCTTCGACCCTCTAAGCTGAACGAGAGGGTCGTCGCGTCGCCAACGAGTCTGGCCTCTGCGAGCTCAGGCGCGAACAAGGCAAACTGCGGAAGCGGCGCCCCGATCGGAATCGAATCGGCGGGAAAGCTCGTCACCAGCGCCGTGTTGTCCGATCGGATGATGTACGACTCCGGCACCACTGAGCGCAGGCGCTGTAGTCGTGCGTGTGTCGAGGTCCAAATGTCGAGATCCTCGAAGCCCGGCTGGAGGAGTATGACACCCGATGCCGAGAGTCCGATGTCGGCCCCGGCACGCGCGACCCATCGAGCCCGCGTGTCGAGCTCCGCCTCCAGGGCTCTGCCCGCTTGCCACCACGCCGCTGCTCCACCGACCGCGGAGACACCCACCGCGAAGGCAACCATGACGAGAACGAAGCGTCTACGGAGGGACACTCAGCGAATCATCCGCCGCAAGGAACGAACTCGACGCCGACGTCGGCGAATCGGATCGGAGACGGAGTACGCGGCGATACCACGATGTGGAACGGGTAGTGCGTGCGCGCCACCGGCGAGCAGAAATCACCGGGCACCCGCTCGAACAGGTGCGTCAACGTGCCGTTGAGGACCGGGAGGATTCGACGGACTTCGACGCTGTCGCCCGCTTCGTGACGTTGACCCACGGCAGCAACGATGACCATCTCGCTTTCGAAGTCCACTTCGGGCGGCTCCGTACCGCCGGAATGTTCGAGCCAGAAGGCGCTCCACGCCGCGTCGTCCAGGACGGGGAAGGGGGCGGCAAGCGTGGCCATCGTTTCCTCGCCTCGGGCGAGCGTCCCGAACGGCACGCTGCCCTCGTACGCCGACAGGCGCGCCCGTCCCCATGTCGCGTCGCGCGCCGCCAGCGCCGCCTGCACCAATCGCGCTGCAGCCGGCGCAGGGCCAGCGTTCAGCTGCCGCAATTCGGACAGAGAGCGATCCGCACATTGCTGCCACGTCGACGTCGAGTCCCTGGGCAGGTCCATGACCGAGAAGGTGATGCGAGTATGGCCCGGCGGGCAGTCCGCAGTGACCCCGATGTAGAAGTCGGCGGCGGCGATGTCGAGCCGAAGACCGTCGACGCTACTTATGGTGGTGATGAGTTGCACGTACGCCGAGACGAAGGCGAAGGGCTCGCCCGAGCTCTCAACCAGCGATTCGTCGCCGACGAGCCCTCGGTAGGAGATGCGCTCGTAGACGCTCCAGGCACCGGAGGACTGCCACTCGATCCGTTGGAGGAGCATACCGACCGGGATAAACGTCCCGGCTTCGAAGCCCCTTGGCGTTTCAAGCTCGATCGTAATGCTACCCGAGAGGCCGAACCTCAGCGACTCGGGTCCAATCCCGTTGTCGTCTCCACACGCGACTCCGAACACTGCTATCATGAGTGCGCAGGCGCTACCGAGGCCGAATCGCAGTACGCGATTGGCTTCGGTTCGGACCCCCAACAGCGTTGGAGCAGAGTGGCGCCGATGAATCATCGTGATCGCTTGAAGCAGCTTCTCGTAGAACGGTCTGTGAGACTGGGGGATTTTACCCTCGCAAGCGGGGCACGTTCGAACTACTACATCGATGCACGCCCCACGACGATGAGTGCCGAAGGCCAGCTTCTCGTCGGTCACGTGGCTCTCGAGTTGGTTTTGGACAGCGGCCTGCAGCCGACGCACGTCGGGGGACTCACCATGGGCGCCGATCCCATCGCTTATGCGATCGCCCACAGAAGCGCCCTCGACGGTCGTCCGATCGATGGCTTCTCCGTCCGAAAGAAAGCTAAGGAGCACGGCACGGGGCAGCGCGTCGAAGGCGGATTACAGGCCACTTCACGCTGCCTGATGGTCGAAGACTCAATGACGACGGGAAGAAGCACCCTTGAGGCGGTACGAGCGGTCCAGGAGTTCGGCGCCCTCGTAGTCGGCGTCATGACACTGGTAGATCGCTCTGAAGACGCCACTGGCCTGTTCGCCGCAGAAGGACTTCCGCTCTTATCCGTCTTCACGGGCGAAGAAATTTTGGAGGCAGCGCGAGCGCTTCGCTGACTCGTCCGTATCCGACACGCTCTGCTCAGTCCAGCAGACGCAGAGGCATCACCAAGCAGAGATAATCGATGTCGTCGTCGCCTGCCGGCTCGATTGTCGCTGCGCGTTCAGGCGCTTTGAACGCGAGATCGACCTCATCTGTCGGCATGTAACGGAGAACTTCTAGGAGGTAATTTGCATTGAAGCCTATTTCCAATTCCTCACCGTCATAGCCGATCTCCAATTCATCGTGCCCCTCACCGAGATCGGGGGTAAGCACATTCAGGTGCACACGACCAGGCTCGAACTTCAGACGGATCCGGTGCGTCTGGTCGGAGGCTACGACCGCCATCCGACGGACCGCGGACTCCAACGCCTTTTTATCGATTCTGGCTACTTTGTCGTTATCGCGCGGAATCACTTGATCGTAGTTTGGATACGTTCCTTCAATAAGGCGCGTATATACTTCGGTGAAGTCAGCCCGAAATCCGAGATGATTCCCGCTACGTGCAACCTCGAGGGTATCGTTGTCCTCAAAGAGGCGTTGCACATGTTGAAGTGCACTCGGTGGTACGATGAAGTCTGCCGAGGGGGCACCACTCGATTCCGCCGGCACACCCATTCGAGCCAGGCGATGTCCATTGGTTGCCACCATACGCATCGATCCGTCACGTAACTCCCACAGCACACCATTCAAGATCGGACGGCTCTCTTCCGTGGACACTGCAAAGACAGTGTGGTGGATGAGTCCTTTCACGTCCTTACCCTTGACGGTCCACGCTTCGCTGAAGTCGACCTCCGGAAGGCTTGGAAACTCGTCAGCGGGTAAGCCGTTCAACTTGAAGTGGCTCCTTCCGCATTTCAGTTCGATCTGCTCACCGCGGGTCGCGACCTCAACCGGCTGTTCGGGAAGCTCACGCGTGATCTCCTGCAGTTTCTTCCCCGGTGCCGTCAGGCGACCCGGTTCTTTGACGTCGGCTGGTGCCTTCACGCGCACGGCAACGTCCAAGTCGGTCCCGCTCATCCACACGCCATCTTCTTTTGCTTCGAAGAGAATGTTGGAGAGAACCGGAAGTGTCGTCTTGGACGGGATGCTTGCCGAGACGGCTGCAAGACCGTTGTGAAGGTTTTGCCGGGTGATCGTGAAGTTCATCGAGCCGTAGCTCCTCGTATGCCCAGGATCATGCTTTTTTCAACGCAGCTAAATACTATCTCTCTTCTCATTAGAAAAACATAGTAGTAGTAGTAGCTGTGGATGTGTGGATCGCAACTGTATGTAGGTGTGTTTTATCGTTTATCTGTAACGATTTCGAGGCTACTGAGGCAGTGTAGAATTTCTGTGGGTTTTTTGGTCTCGTGCTGTGTGCTGCACATGTCTCAGAGAGCGATGTGGAAAAGGAGTGGACTTTCCCACGGTGTATCCACGGAAGCTGTGCGTGGCGGATTGGAGCGTTAACAGGAGCTGCTAATCCGTGTTTTTGCACTCCGCCCGTGCAGCATCGACTTGCTCGCGAAAGATAGGGTCACGCTCCATCTGGGCTTCAACCTTCCGGATCGAGTGAATTACGGTGGAATGATCTCGGCCTCCGAAGAGCTCCCCGATCCGCACGAGCGACGTGTCGAGAGTCTGCTTGATAAGATACATGGCGACCTGCCGCGGTACCGTCAGGTCTTTGGTACGGCGTTTCGAGGCGAGTGCCTCTGGGCGGACCCGCCAGCGTCGCGCTACAGTCTCGCGAATGCGCTCCGGAGACAGAAAGGGTCCCTCGTCGCGGTGGCGACCTAGCACGCCGTGAAGCGCTGTGCGTGCCAACTGGGGCGTGATCTCTCGATGAGTAAGCGAGGAGAACGCAAGCAGCTTAATTACAGCGCCTTCGAGCTCACGGACCGAGGAGGTGCAGGAACGCGCGATCATGTCGAGCACTTCGTCGTCGATCGACAGGTTGTCGTCGGCTGCTTTCTTTCGGAGGATGGCTATCCGTGTCTCGTAGTCGGGAGGCCTCACATCGACCACGAGACCCCACTCGAAGCGGGAAACCAGACGATTCTCGAGACCCGGAAGGTCCTTCGGGGGTCGGTCACTCGTGACAACGATCTGTCGCTGAGCGTCGTAGAGCGCGTTGAACGTGTGGAAGAACTCCTCCTGGGTCCGCTCTTTCCCCGCCAGGAAGTGCACATCGTCTACCAGGAGCAGATCCATCTCCCGGTACCGTCTCCGGAAGTCGGCCATCGCCCCTTGCTGGATCGACGTGACCAGCTCGTTAGTGAACTGCTCGGAGGAGAGGTAGCAGATCTTGCGCGTGGGATCGTTCATCAAGACCTGGTGCCCGATCGCGTGCATCAGGTGTGTCTTGCCGAGGCCAACCCCGCCGTAGAGAAAGAGCGGGTTATACATCTTGGCGGGTTTGTTGGCGACCGCCTGTGCGGCTGCGGCAGCCAGTTGGTTGTCCACACCGACGACGAAGCGCTCGAAGGTGTAGCGCTCGTTCAGTACCGGGCGGCGCGCGCGGAGGGCACCGGAAGCAACGGGAGTGTTCCCCACAGCGGTGGGCGAAGGTGTGGTCAGCTCGATGGAGGGCAGCGGAATGGGGGACGGATCGGCGCTACACGAGGCCGTGATCTTCACCGGATGTCCAAGGATGCGCTCTGCGGCCCCGGTGAGCACTTGGCCGAACTTGTCCTCGAGCCATTCGACGTGAAAGCGGGAGGGTACCTCGACCTGGAGTTCGTCGGACGTCAGTGCGACGGCCTTGGCGGCTGCGACCCAGGTGAGATAGGCGTGCTCCGGAATGGACCCGCGGGCACTCTTTTGGATTCGGGCCCAAAGCTCGACCGCGGTCAGCTCCATTCCACCTCTTGTGTGCTGTGTCTCTCTTCGGTCAGGGCGGCCGAATGTGCTGAGAGGCAGGTGGCAGCTACGGACATGTGTGGAGCGTGCAGGCGCTGAAAATGTAGTGCTGTTGAGTGGTTCCCCTCCGGCAGGAGCGCCGAAGCTACCAAGCGTGTGTCGGGAAGTCAAACCGGCAGTCAGGAGGGGCGTTTTGGACGGGTTCGCTCCCTACCGTGGGGAGGCCGTTGACGCGTTCTGACACCCTCGGCTATCTTTCCGGGCTTCTTTCTGAACGCACGAAAACGATGGGCTGGACTAATCACCATGATGCCGACTTACCGACCTCGGAACCGCAAGCGGGTGAACAAGCACGGGTTCCGGGAGCGCATGAAGACGAAGGGTGGTCGCAAGATACTGAACCGTCGTCGGAGGCGAGGTCGGACCCGTCTGGTGGTCACGATCGGTCGGAAGTAGTCGCGGTTTCGACGGAGCGGGGAGAGCGCCTGCCGCGGAGCGCGCGTATCCGGCACAGCACAGAAATCCGCGCGCTATTGGAGCGGGGGAAGCGGAAGAGGACGACAAACCTGGATGTCTTCCTCATGCCTTCCCCCGCTTCGCGTTCGCGCCTCGGCCTCATTGTGCCGAAGCACGGGCGAGGGATCGTGGAGCGAAACAAATTGAAGAGAAGGCTGCGTGAAATCGGTAGAAGGGAAGTCCTCCCCGAACTGGACGCGAGCGGAAATGGTGGGGACCTGTTGATCCGAGCACGCCGCGCAGCGTACGACGCGGAGTTCGGTCAACTGCGGTTCGACGTCCATGAGGCGGTGGAGGCGCTGTGCTCAGACGAATCGTAATCAGTGTGATCCGCGTCTATCAAATAGGGATCTCACCGTGGACGCCGGCTACGTGCCGCTTCACGCCGACGTGCTCCGAGTACGCGATCGACGCGATCGGCACGCACGGTGTGGCCCGCGGAAGCTGGCTGACCATGAAGCGTGTGGGCCGCTGTCATCCGTGGGGTGGCTTCGGATTGGATCCGGTACCGCCTCGCATAAATAGACAAGCTAGATGAAGACCGAAGTCCGCTTTTTGCTGGCTATATTGTTGATGCTGGGTGTGCTCGTCGGCACCAACCTTCTGTTCCCGCCGGTGGTGCCGGAAGAAGCGCTGTTGCCTGCGGCCGGTGCAGTGGGCGGAGGGGCATCGGCCGCCGATCCCGCAGCCAATATGGATGGCACGGCGGCTGCCGGAGTGCCCGAGATCCCGATTTCTGGCGCCCCGGCGATTCCCAGAGCGCGCGACGCAGTGACTGTGGAGCCCACGGCCGATCCGACCGCGGTGTCGGAGCGCAGGATCGCGGTCGAGGGGCCGCTCTATCGCTACGAGTTCTCGAACTACGGCGCACGGATGATGTCTGCTCAGATGTCAGAGTTCGAAGCGCTCAACAGAGGGGGGGTCGTCGACCTCGTGAAGGATGGGTCGGGCGGGTATATGGGCCAGAAACTCCTCGTGGGCTCGGACACCGTGGACCTGAGTCGTGTGCCGTTCACGGTGGAGCCAGCGGACGGTCTGACGATGGATGCCGGTGCGGGAGCGCGTACGCTACGTTTTGTCTACGAACATCCGACCGATCCGTTCACTTTCGTCCTCGAGTACGAATTCAACCCGGACGAATACACGGTTGGAGTGAGAGGGAGCGTGGAGGGGGATCTCGAGCGCCCGCTGTTACTGACCGACCTGGGTGAGGGGCTCGCATACTCCGAGGCCGACTCCGTGGGCGAGTCGCGCGCGATGGCGTACGTGACCAACCACGTGGAGGAGGGCATCGAATCGACACTCCTGAACAAAGCCGAGCCGACCATCGTGGAGGGTCCGCTGCTGTGGGCAGCATTCCGAAGCAAGTTCTTCGTCTTGGCGTTGCTTGCGGGTGAGAGCGACGAGGCCGCGACCGAGTCGCGGTACCTCGGCGGATTGATCGTGCAGCCGACCGAGGCTGCGGAAGTCGTCCGTGTCGCCGCTGCCCAACCGCTGATGAACGACGGCAGCTTCGCCTATCGGCTCTTTTTGGGTCCGCAGGAGCACGCACTGCTCAGCTCTCTTGGGCAGGGCATGGAGGAGGTGAACCCGTACGGTTGGAAGTTCTTCCAGCCGATCGTGCGACCGATCGTGTCCGTGATCATGACCATTTTCGTATACCTGCACACGAAGCTATCTGTCGGTTACGGCTGGGTGCTGATCATCTTCGGTGTCATGATGCGCGTCGTGCTCTTTCCGCTGAACCAGAAGGCGATGAAGGCGCAGCTCCGCAACATGGCCGTGCAGCCGTTGCTCAAGGAGATCCAGGAGAAGTACAAGGACCAACCGGAGAAGCTGCAGAAGGAGATGATGCGGCTCTACAAGGAGCACGGCTTCAACCCGTTGGCGGGGTGCTTGCCGATGCTGATTCCGTGGCCCGTGCTCATCGCGCTCTTCTTCGTCTTCCAGAACACGATCGAACTTCGGGGGGAGGCGTTCCTCTGGTTGCCCGACCTGTCTGCGCCGGATCCGCTCTACCTGCTGCCGGTGTTCCTGGGGCTGTCTATGTTCCTCATGCAGTATGTGAGCTACAAGTCGCTCGACACGCCGAACCCACAGATGAAGATGATGATGTACCTCATGCCGATCATGATGGTGTTCATCTTCTTCAGGCTCGCCAGCGGCTTGAACCTCTACTACTCGGTCGCGAACATCGCGACGATCCCCCAGCAGATTTGGATCTCGCGCGAGCGGTTGAAAATGAAGGGGAAACCCCCTCCGAAGATGAAGAGCGACTAGGCTGAGTAACGCTCGCGGCACTCTCTTGCGGCTTGAATTGAATGACCTTGGACGTCGACACAATCGCTGCCGTGTCGACCGCGCCTGGCCTCGGTGCGATCGCCGTGGTTCGAGTGTCGGGACCGGAAGCTTCCTCAGTCGCTTTGCGACTCCTCCCTGGACTCGAGGTGATGCCGGATCCACGGTACGCGACGCTCGCGGAGATCCGGGACCCGGACGATCATTCGGTGATCGACCGGGCGGTTGTCACCTACTTCGCCGCTCCTGCGAGCTATACCGGCGAGGACGTTGTGGAGTTCTCGTGCCACGGCGGGTGGCTGATTCCGCGATTGGTGTTGGATGCATGTCTGCGCGTGGGCGCACGCGCGGCTGAGCGCGGTGAGTTCACGAGACGTGCGTATCTCAGAGGGAAGCTGGACCTCGTGCAGGCCGAGGCGGTCTCGGATCTGATCGAGGCGCGCAGTCGCGCGCTCCACCTCGCTGCGCTCGGGCAGTTGGAGCGGGGACTGTCGGGCCGCATCTCGGACCTCCGGGAGCGGATTGTCCGCCTCGAAGCGCTCCTAGTCCACCACATCGACTTTCCGGAGGAGGACGACGCGCCGGTACCGGTGGACGAGATCATCGCGGAAGCCGCAGACGTCGTTGAACGGATCGGCCGGCTACTCGCGACGGCGCCAGAAGGGGAACTGCTCCGCGAAGGCGCGTTGGCCGTGCTCGCCGGCCGGCCGAATGCGGGCAAGTCGTCCCTCTACAATGCGCTGCTCGGAGAGGAGCGGGCGATCGTGACCGAGGAGCCTGGCACGACCCGGGATGCGTTGGAAGCGATGGTGCAAGTCGGAGGGTTTCCGTTCCGTTTGGTAGACACCGCCGGCTTGCGAGAGACCAACCGTCGCGTCGAGCAACTCGGGATCGATGTAGCCAAGCGGTACCTGAAGGACGCCGATGTCGTGCTTCTGTGCGTGCCCGCCCACGAAGAGATTTCTGAATGGGACCGCGCCTTCCTCGAGGAGCTCGAGGCGCCGGTCCTGGTGCTGCGGACGAAATCAGACCTCCGGGAGGGCTCCCGTGAAGAAAAATCGCGCGCACCCGGGGTCGGAGTGATCGAAGTCTCGGTGCGGTCGGGGGACGGGCTCGACAAACTGCGGAGTGCTCTTCCCGAGCTCGCGTACTCGGCGTTGCTCGGCGTGGGCGCTGAGGTTCCCGTCATCACGAGGCGGAGACACGCGCTCGCGCTCGAGACCGCGCGCGCCGAGGTCGACCTCTTCCGGGAAGCGCTCGAGGAGGGACTCCCCCCGGAGGTTGCGTCGACCCATCTTCGTCCTGCGGAGACCGCGCTCGAAGAAGTGCTTGGAGTGATCTCCGTGGAGGACGTGCTCGACGTTGTCTTCCGCGACTTCTGCGTAGGGAAATGAGCGAATCACCTGATGGCAAGCTGCGGCTGCGCGGATACCGGGTCCACGGGTGCGTGCAGGGCGTGGGTTTCCGGTGGTGGACGCGGTCATTAGCGGCTCGGCTCGGCCTCAGCGGTCACGTCCGGAATCTATCGAGCGGCTCCGTCGAGGTTCAGGCCGCGGGTCGTCCCGACGTCCTCGTGGAGTTCGAGCGACTGATCGCCGAGGGCCCCCTGTCGGCACAGGTGACTTCAGTCGAGCACATCGAACCAGACGGGGAGATGTCACGGGTGAGTTTCGATATCGTACTACCGTGACTGATGCCGGCGGATAACATACGGGAGCGAGAATGCATACGTCGTACGATGTAATCGTCGTGGGTGGAGGACACGCCGGCGCCGAGGCGGCGGCGGCCGCCGCGCGAGCCGGCGTGCACACGCTGCTGGTCACTCCGGATCTGACGCGCATCGGGCAAATGAGCTGCAATCCTGCCATCGGTGGTGTGGCCAAGGGGGTCGTGGCGACTGAGGTCGACGCGCTCGGGGGCGTGATGGGTCGAGCGACCGACGCGTCTCGGATCCAGTTTCGCATGCTGAACCGTTCGAAGGGGAGAGCGGTGTGGGGTCCGAGGGCGCAGTGCGACCGAGCGATGTATCCGCTCGGCGTACGTCGAGTGCTCGACGGGTTGGAGAAGTTGGACCTTTACCAGGATCTGGTGAGCGGTCTCCTGATGGAGGGTCGCCAGGTCCGTGGATTGCGCACGCGAGGAGGCCTCACCTTCGAGGCGCCGTGCGTGGTCGTGACGGCCGGCACATTCCTGCGCGGGAAGATCCACGTGGGCGGTGAGGCCGGTGTGGGTGCGGGGCGTGCGGGTGAGGCGCCGTCGATCGCGTTGGCCGAGGCGCTCGAAGCCTTGGGGCTGGAGGTCGCGCGCTTCAAGACGGGGACCCCGCCGCGAATCGATGGACGCACGATCGACTTCGAGCGCACGGAGAGGCAAGACGGGGATCCCGAGCCGTATCGGTTCTCAGCGTACACTCGGGAGGAAATCCCTGAGCAACGCCCGTGTTGGATCACATGGGCGTCGGAGGACCTCAAGAAGATCGTGGCGGATAATCTGCACAAGAGCGCGCTCTACGGGGGAGAGATTGCCGGGCGTGGGCCGCGTTACTGTCCTTCGATCGAAGACAAGATCGTCCGTTTTCCCAACGCCCCGCGGCACCGGATTTTCCTGGAGCCTGAGGGGCTGCATACGACCGAGTTCTACGTGAACGGCTTGTCGACCTCGTTGCCGGCGGAGGTGCAGCTCGAGTTCATGCGCACGATTCCGGGGCTCGAAGAGGTGGTCATGACAAAGGCGGGCTACGCGATCGAATACGACTACTTCCCCCCGCACCAACTTCGGCACACGCTCGCGCTAAAGGCGATTCCAGGTCTGTACTTCGCCGGCCAGATCAATGGTACGACCGGGTACGAGGAGGCCGCGGGGCAGGGAATCGTCGCCGGCATCAACGCTGCGCTCCGAGTGAAGGGGGAAGAGCCCTTCGTCTTGGAGCGAGATCAGGCGTACATCGGAGTGTTGATCGATGACCTGGTGACGCGGGGTGTGGACGAACCGTATCGGCTCTTCACCTCGCGAGCCGAGTTTCGACTCCTGCTTCGGCAGGATAACGCACCGCGCCGACTCGGCCCCATTGCGCGTGAGCGCGGGCTCTTGAGCGCAGCCCAGGTGGCGTCGCTCGAGAGCCGCTTACGGGAGGAGGATCGGGTGCTGACCTGGTTCAGAAGAACGATGATCCCGCCTGAGGTCGCGGGCCCGATTCTGGAGTCGGCCGACTCTATGCCGATCTCGGAACCGACCCGTGCGGTCGAGCTGGTGAAGCGACCACGCGTATCGGCCGCCTGTCTACTCGAGGGTGCGGGGGAGTCTCTCGAGCAGCTGTCTGACTCGGTGCTCAGTGCGGTTGAAGTGGAGCTCAAATATGAGGGATATGTCGCGAGAGAGCGGGAACGGGCGAACAAACTGCGTGAACAGGCGGATTTCCGGTTGGGTGACGACCTCCCGTACATGGACTTCGGGACGCTTTCCTATGAGTCCAGGGAGAAGCTCGCAAAGATTCGGCCGGAAACGCTCGCACAGGCGGGTAGGATTCCGGGCGTATCACCGGCGGATCTGCAAAACCTGCTGCTCGAAGTGCGAAGGGTTGGTGCCGGGCTGACAGACGGCCGTCGTGACTCGAGTAAGGGCGCTAGTACAATGGATCGTACCACGCGCTGACGCTAACTCAGTATATGGGGGGTGCAGAGCGCGTTTCCTTATCTCTGGCGGTGCCTGTTCCACGTGGAACAGAGGCCGCCGGATGAATGCCAAGCACGGGTTGTTCCACGTGGAACAGCCGGAAGGTGACCTACCGCCGCTGCAGATCGAAGTGCGCGAGCGCCGGTTCCGACGTGCCGTCTAGATTGAAGTCGAACTCGGTGTCACCATCCAGAATGAGGCGATCGGGACCTTCAAAGATGTAGGTCGAGATACTCCGCGAGGGAGTCGGGAACTCGCGGTTGAGGATCACCGTGGAGGGGCCCGACACCGAGATCCGGCCGATTTCCGTTTGCCCCTGACCAGCGAAGACCAGGATCGCCGTGTAGTGACCGCTCGGTTGGATATTCAGGTCGAACGACGAGCCGAGCTCAATCAAATCTACCGAGACATCGGGGGCCACAGGGCTGGAGATCACCAAAGAGGTGGCGTGCCAGTCGCCAACGAACGCGGCGAGTGATGAGTCTGGCCCGAGCGGTTCGTCGCCTCCGCAGGAGGGGAGTAGTACCGCGAGTACGATCACGCCCACCCAACGACGCCTCATGTCCAGCTCCTGCACGGAGTTAGGGACGCCTGTAGACGCGTTCGAGCCGTCCCGATCATCCATGGAATTGTTTCGGAGTCCTGCAGCTCAAGTTCAACGCCCTCATGCCCGTGGTCAAGACGCCCTGGCTTTCCGGGGTACGGCCGCAGTGGATATATTCTTCGTCCGCGCTTGTTCGAAGGCGCGTTCACGCCTTCCGAGTGGTCATGTCGCACGTCATCGCAATAGCGAATCAGAAAGGTGGGGTTGGGAAAACCACCACCGCCATAAACCTCGGGGCCTCCCTGGCGATCGCTGAGAAACGAACGCTCATCATCGACATCGACCCGCAAAGCAATGCGACGAGCGGCCTCGGCGTGGAGAGGAGAGAGTCGCTGTCCACGATTTATGACGTGCTGATCGGCGACCGCTCTGTGGACGAGAGCATCTTGCATGGGTTGCATTTCCCTTGTCTCGACCTCATTCCTTCTACTCGGGACCTGGTAGGGGCCGAGATCGAGCTCGTGCAGGCACGGCAACGGGAGACGATCCTGCGCCGTGCGCTCCAACCCATTCGCGAGCAGTACGACTTCGTCCTGGTCGATTGTCCACCGTCTCTTGGGCTCCTCACCCTAAACACGCTCACGGCGGCCGATTCGGTACTCATCCCTATCCAGTGCGAGTTTTTCGCGCTGGAGGGTTTGAGCCAATTGCTCAACACCGTACGGTTGGTCCAGAAAGGCCTGAACCCTGGGCTCGACATCGAAGGTGTCCTGCTCACGATGTACGATGGGCGGCTCAAACTCTCCCGACAGGTTGCGGCCGAGGCACGTGAATACTTTGGTGCGAAGGTCTACCAAACCTCGATCCCGAGAAACGTGAGTCTTGCGGAAGCACCGAGCTTCGGGCGGCCGATCGTGCTCTACGACGTTCTGTCGACAGGCTCCCAGTGTTACCTCGCGCTCGCACAGGAACTGGTCGCTCGAACGGCACGCGGCGCTGAGACTGACCGCGCACAGGTGGTCGGATGAGCGGGCGGGATCGACTCGGCAAGGGCCTGGGGGCGCTGCTCGGGGAGTACCTGGAGCCGGAAGCACAAAGTGGAGAAATCCACGAGCTCCCTGTGAGCGCGATCGTCCCGAACCCAGTTCAGCCTCGGCGCGTCTTCAAGGAGGGCGAGCTCGAGGAACTCGCGGATTCCATTCGGGAGAACGGACTCCTTCAGCCCCTCGTCGTGAGGCCTGCTCCCGCAGCCGCCGGCCGCTACGAGCTCATCGTGGGCGAACGTCGTCTGCGGGCGGTGACGAGCCTGGGATGGGCCGACGTTGCGGTCCTCGTTCGGGATGCGAGCGACGAGACACTGTTGGTGCTGGCTCTGGTCGAGAACCTTCAGCGTGAGGCGCTCAATCCCCTCGAAGAGGCGGAGGGTTATGCCGCGCTCAGCGAGCAGTACGGGATGAGCCAGGGCGACATTGCTAACGCGGTGGGGAAGGATCGCTCAACGGTCGCCAACCTGCTTCGTCTGCTCAAGCTACCGCCCTCGATCCGCAAGTTCGTCGAGGACGGATCACTCTCGATGGGCCACGCGCGAGCATTGCTCTCAGTTGCGGATCCGGTTCGGGCGGCGGATCTGGCTCGCGCAGCGGTGAAGGAAGGCTGGTCCGTGCGCGAGGCGGAGGAACGTGCGCGCAGCGCGGGGGCCAAAAGGCGCAGCAAAGACGCCACCACTGCAGACCCCATGATTCGCGAGCTCGAAGTCGTGCTGCGCGATGCGCTCGTCACCCGCGTCTCGATCAAACGAAAGCGTGGCGGAAGGGGCAGCATCGATATTCAGTACCACGGCGCCGAGGACTTCGAGCGGGTATTCGCGCTGATCACCGGCCGCGAGGTTTCGGATGTCGTCGAATGAATAAGGACGGCGGCCGGAAGCTCACGATCATTGTGATGGCAGATGGGGCAGCTGAGAGTCGCACGATTCACATCCCGTACAAGTGGCTCAGGGTCCTTGCGGCCGGAGCTTCCGTTTTGGCGTTAGCGCTCACGGTCATGGCGGGGAGTTGGTGGTACCTGGCCGCTCGCGCGTCGCGTGTGGCGGACCTCGAGTTCCGGCTCGAGGCGGTGGACGGTGATCGTGCCCGCGTGCAGGCCCTGGCGCGGCAGCTCGACTCGATCGAGGTGCAATACGGCAACATTCGTGACCTGTTCGGGAGTTCCGGGTCGGGTGCCGAGTCGGCTGTTTGGCTTCCGCCGGTCAGCGGTTCGCGCCGGGGCCGCGGCGTCGAGACACTGCCGGCGGTCGGGGCGTCACGGCCATCGGTTTGGCCACTCAGCGAAAGGGGATTTATCACGCAGGCGTTGATCGAAGGCGCCTCTGGCAACGACGACCACCCCGGACTCGACATCGCCGTGGCCACGGACTCCTACATCCGCGCGGCGGGGGGTGGCACCGTGGTCGACTTGGGGGAGGACAGAGTGTACGGCCGCTTCGTGGTGCTCGACCACGGCGGGGGGTACTCAACCATCTATGCCCATGCCTCGCTGCATCTCGTGGAAAGGGGGCAGCGCGTTCGCGAGCGGGAAGTCATCGCCCTGAGCGGGTCCACGGGCCAGTCCACGGCTCCGCACCTGCACTTCGAGATCCTCCTCAACGGGGAGGCTGTGGACCCGCTGACCATGGTGGAGCAGCCTTCCTAGAAGCCTCTGTGAGAGTGGGGCGCACGCCTCTTGGTAGCGTCGCCGGCGTATGGCGCTACATTTGTTTCCCCCTTCCCAGTTGATCCAGAGGTAGGTATGGCACGTGACCGGGGCGGAAGCGGTGTATCTCCGGAGTCGGTGATTTCGATCATCGGACCGGGCATGAAGGTCGTCGGCGATTGCGAGACCGACGGTACGATCCGAATCGAAGGTACTGTGGAGGGCAACGTGCGCGCCGGCAAGGCCGTGGTAGTGGGCAAGGATGGCGTGGTTTCCGGCGATATCACCACGCAAGATGCGGTAGTGTCGGGGACCGTGATCGGGACGCTGATCGCCGAGTCACGGCTCGAGCTCCAGGCCACGTGCCGCATCGAGGGCGACATCAGGGCACGCCGCATGCAGCTCGAGGAGGGGGCGATCCTCAACGGAACCGTGCAAATGGGGGAGATCCGTGGTCCCGGCACTGAGGCTTCTAGCGAGGCCGGGGCGGGACTGGCTGACCGATCAGGTAATAAGCAGACTTTTCCCCACCCGTTGATTCGACGCGGAGTTAGTTGGCGCAAGGCTCCGTAGTGCCGCAAGTGCCTGCTGCACAACGCTTTATACAGGATCCGTAGCCAACGCAGTCGACTGCCCAACCACACGGCCCTCACTTTTCCACACGCTTTCCACGCGCGCTCCGTGAGGCTCGGAGGTCGATCGCATGAAACTAGAATCCATCCTCCAGTATCTGGACGAATACCTAGCGGTTGGTGAACATCCCGACTACTCGACGGCCCTGAACGGGCTCCAGGTCGCTGGGCCGGGAGAGATCGAGCAGGTCGTGGTGGCGGTGGACGCGTCCGAAGCGTCGATCGCAGAAGCCGTGGAGCGGGGCGCGGACCTGATGATCGTGCATCACGGCCTCTTCTGGGGTGGCCTCGAACCGTTGACCGGGCGGCACTTCAGGAAGGTGCGCATGTTGATCCAGGGCGGTGTCGCCCTCTACAGCTGCCACCTACCGCTCGACAGCCATGCGGAAGTGGGCAACTGCGCGCTCCTCGCGCGTGCTCTCGGTCTGGAGTTGCAGGGGCAGTTCGGAGACTATCAGGGAACGCCGATCGGTTGGTGGGGCGCCCTGGCCGAGGCCACGACGCCCTCCGGTCTGTCGGCGCAACTCGCGGACGTTCTCGACAGGCAGGTGCACGTCATCAGGGGTGGCCCAGAGCGGGTGGAAACGGTCGGCGTGGTAACGGGGGGCGGCGCGTCCTTCGTGGAAGACGCAGTCGCCGCGGGCCTGGACGCGTTGGTTACCGGAGAAGGCGGTCACCACAGCCACTTCGACGCCATGGAGCTCGGCATCACGCTGCTCTTCGGCGGGCACTACGCGACTGAGACCTTCGGCGTGCGGGCGCTCGGGCTCCATCTCGAGGAGCGATTCAGTCTACCTTGGGAATTTGTGGATCAGCCGACGGGCTTGTAGGCCCTACCTCCCCGTCATCATCGCGTCCCGAGCAGCCTTGAACTCCTGACCGTCGTTCCATTCTGGCCAGCTGTCGTCGCCTGCGACATCGAGCAGAACCGAGAGCACGAGCGCGCCCTGCTGCACCGCACCGTCGAATACGAAGTCCTCGCTGTACTCGTCGGACGGCGCGTGGTAGCGGTTCGCCGTGTACTCAATCTGGATTTCGGAGCCCCATCCCTCGGGGCGACCCCGGTACTGCCGCCCGTGCTCGACGTAGAGAGACGGAACCCCGGCCTTGGCGAACGGGAAGTGATCGCTGCGGAAGAAGAAGCCCTTCTCCGGTTCAGCGTCCGGGCTGATGGTCAGGCCGAGCATCGCCGCGCGCCGACGCACATAGACACCCAGGGTGCTCCTTTCCTCACCGTGCACGATGATGTCGTCCGTCTCGCCCCAGAGGTTGGCACCGTCGATGTTGATCTCGGCCACCGTTTGCTTCAAAGGGTGCAACGGTGACTGCGCATACCACTGTGCGCCAAGGAGGCCCTGCTCCTCTGCCGCTGTCGCGATGAAGAGGATCGAACGCTCAGGGCCCTGAGGCATCGCGGCAACGGTACTCGCGAGGTTGAGCAGCATCGCCGTGCCCGACGCGTTGTCGTATGCACCGTTGTAGATCGAGTCGCCCTCGACGGCTTCACCGACACCGAAGTGATCGTAGTGCGACGTCACCGTGATCCACTCATCCGGACGTTCGGTGCCGCGAATGAGACCCACGACGTTCTTCGTCTCGACCATGCGCACCGAGCTCTCTACGCTTGCCGACACGGTGATCCCGGTCTCCACGGCGTTGAACGCTCGTGTGGCGGCGCGAGCCTTGAGCTCGTCGAAGTCCAGCCCTGCGGACGCGAGCGTAGCACGCGCGACGTCGAGCGATATCCATCCGACCAGGCCTGCTGGCGTCGTGCCGCTCGGGTCCGGCGGCAGGGAGAACTGCTCGCCCGACCAACCGCCACGCACAACGCTCCAGGGGTATCCCGCAGGCTCTGTCTCATGCACGATGAGGGCCCCCAGAGCCCCCTGGCGTGCCGCCTCCTCATACTTGTAGGTCCACCGTCCGTAGTAGGTCATCGCCCGGCCACCGAACAGATCCGGTTCCGCGGCCGGCGCGGGTGGATCGTTGACGAGGATCATGATGTACTTGCCCGCAACGTCGACCCCGGAGAAGTCGTTCCACTCGCTCTCGGGCGCGTCGATCCCGTATCCGACGAAGACCAACTCCGCGTCGCCGCCTGCGCCGTCGGCAACCGGATCACCGGCGTTCAGCACGAACTCCGTGAGGTAGCGCGGGGTCACGGAAGCGTTCGGTCCGGAGAAGGACAGCGACACAGTGGCCGTGTTCGTCGTCGTTCCCACCATCGGAACGGTCTGGAAGTACGACCCGCCCGGTGCCTCCAGACCGTATTCCTCGTACCGCTCAGCGACGTAGTCCGCCGCGATATCCCCGCCTGGCTGGCCGGGCGCGCGGCCCAGGAAATCATCGGACGAGAGTGTCCTCATATGCTGAGCGATCGCGGTACCGTCCAGCGCCGGGATGTGCTCGGCCATGTTGTAGCCCTGACCGGCGTCGGGAACCGCCTCGCAGGCGGCGATGACCAGGAGCGACGAGAAAACGAAAGCGCGGCGCACGATTGCTACCTCCAGAGATGTGTCGGGAACGTGCAAACGGTATACGTGCGAGCGTAGCCGTGACAACAGTGTTAGCGATCAGCATTAGAACAGCCCGTCCAATACAGGTGCACCTTCCAGCGCTTCGCCCCGCGCACCACGCGCGCGACGTCGAAGCGGAAGAGACCGTCGAGCAACGAGGTGCCCACGCCGACGCTAGCGTTAATCCCCCGGAACCAGCCGATCGAGCTACGCACCCCGGTGACGTCCACGTCATCCGCGGCGAGCACGGTCGTCACGGTGTCGTCTGTAAACGAGTCGAAGAGGAAGAAGGTCTGTCTCGAGGGCTACGCTTCGCTGACGCTCGCGGAATGCGGTCAGTTCGTAGCGCGTGCGCTCCCCGAGCTTCCGGTAGCCAAGGGACGCTCCGGTCGCCCGGTAGAACTGAGCCGTGCCTCCGCCGAGGAAAAGGGCGTCGGCGGAGCTCGGAGCTTGCCTTCATAGCTGTCGATGCCTTCGACGGTGCGAAGCTTGGCGGCGCGCGCCCGGGCCAGGAGAGCCTCCACATGCGGGTCCCTGGTACGCATCCTTGCGGGAAGGTCTCCTGCGCCCGCAGGGTCGCGGCTGGCGGGCCGATCGGAGAGCCGAGAGCAAGGAGTAGGACCACACCGGTCAAGCCAACTCGCCGGGTCCGTTGCCGCCCTTGCACAGCCGCGGTACCGTATTCCGACACCTCACGCAGCGCGCCGCGGGAGGCGTCCGCCGCGGCGTGTCGCACAACGGGAGTATCGATGATTCGCCGGCTCATTTCGGCCCTCGTGGCCCTCTCGATTTTGGCTCCCGCGCTCGCGGCCCAGAGCGTTCCTACTCCACGGGACCACTTCGGGTTCGACATGGGTGAGGACCGGAAGCTGGCGAACTGGGATCAGCTCACGGCGTACTACGAGATTCTGGCAGAGCGGAGCCCGCGTGTGGTGATGGAGTCGCTCGGCCCGACCACGATCGGCCAGCCATTCGTCATGCTCACGATCACGAGTCCCGAGAACCACGCTCGCCTCGAAGAGCTGCACGAGATCCAGATGAAGCTCTCGGATCCACGCACCATCTCCGGAGCCGCCGAGCTCGAGCGCCTCTTCGACACGGGTAAGACCGTCGTGATGATCACGCACGGCATCCACGCGACCGAGGTCGGCGGAAGTCAGGGGGCGGCACGGCTGGCGCACATCATGGCGTCCTCGAACGACGAGAAGATCCTCGAGATCCTCGACAACGTGATCTTCCTCCAGATCCCCTCGCTGAACCCCGACGGCTTGCAGTGGGTCGTGAACTGGTACAACGAGCACGTGGGTACCGAGTTCGAAGCTGCTCCCCTGCCTTGGCTTTACCAGTTCTACACGGGTCACGACAACAACCGCGACTGGTACGCGTTCACACAGAACGAGACGATCCACACTGTCGCCGCACAGAACGAGTGGCACCCGCAAATCGTGCACGATATTCACCAGATGGGTAGCAACGGTGCGCGCATCTTTTTCCCACCCTACATCGAGCCGTGGGAGCCGAACATCGATCCTGCGATCACGACCGCGGTCAACCAGCTCGGCACGTACATGGCGGCCGAGCTCACCTCTCAGGGCAAGAAAGGCGTCGTGGTAAACGCCCAATACGACGCCTTCACGCCGGCGCGGGCCTATATGCACTATCACGGCGGTGCCCGCATCCTCTCCGAAACCGCGTCCGCGCGCCTCGCCTCCCCGACCACGGTGTCTCCGGAGCGCTTTGGACCGGGTCGCAACTTCGATTCCAGCAGGCGCTCCTGGAACTTCCCGAACCCTTGGCAGGGTGGCGATTGGGGCTTACCCGACATCGTCGACTACCAGACCTCGGGAGCGCTCGCGCTGCTCACCAACGCGGCCAAGAACCGTCGCTATTGGCTCGAGAACTTCTACGGCGTGAACAAGCGCGCTGTCGACAAGTGGGATGAGTGGCCCAACGCCTGGATCATCCCGGGCGGGCAGGAAAACCAGACGGGCGTGAAGTACGCGTTGCGTTCGCTCGTTATGGCCGACGTCGAAGTACATCGCGCCGAGTCGAGCTTCTCGGTCGGAGGAATGCAGTTCCCGGCCGGTAGCTACGTGATTCCGATGAATCAGCCGTACGCCGGTTTCGCCAACTCGATGCTCGAGATCCAATACTACCCTGATCTACGGGAGTATCCGGGTGGCCCGCCCCAGCGTCCGTACGACGTGACTGCACACACGTTTGGCTACCTCTTCGACTTCGAGGCCGTCGCGATCGACGGGCATGTAGGCGTGGGCCTCTCTGAAGCGATTGAGGCTCCAGAGTTCGACTTCCGGCTGCCGGATCATCTAGCTGGGTCCGACGCACCACGCATCGCGATGTACAAGTCGTGGCAGGAGCCGATGCCTGAGGGGTGGCAGCGCTGGGTTTTCGATCAATTCGAGATGGCGTACGACACGCTGCATGACGCTGACATCCGCGGAGGGGTGCTCAGCGGCTACGACGTGCTCATCTTCCAGGCGCAGAGCGCGGAGTCGATCCGGGAGGGGTACGACGAGGGTCAGCTCCCCGCGCAGTACACGGGTGGGCTCGGCCGGCAGGGGGTGGCTGCCGTGAAGGCTTTCGTCCAAAACGGCGGACGGGTCATCGCGATCGAGGCCGCGGCAGAGTTCGTGGCGGATCTCTTCGAGCTGGAGGTTTCGAGCGTGACCGCGGGCTTGTCCAACACCGACTTCTACATTCCCGGTTCGATCCTCCGTCTGGAGCTCGACCCGTCGTCGGAGATCACTGAGGGCATGAGGAGTGAGACGGCGATTTGGTATTGGCGGAGCAGCATGGCATACGAAGTGGACGATTCCCGTGTACGCGTCGCGGCCCGCTACGGCTCGGGCGATCCGCTGCTCTCGGGTTGGGTGCTTGGTGGTGAGCACATCGCGGGCAAGCCGGCGATCCTCGAGGCGGACATCGGCGACGGCTCGCTCGTGCTCTTCGGGTTCCAGCCCAACTACCGGGCGCAGACCGTCGCGACGTGGCCGCTTCTCTTCAACGCGATGCGCAAATGAGCAAGCGCGGCGGCGGGAATCCGTTCTGCCCGGAGTGCGGAAAAGCCGCGACAGGCAATTTCTGCCAGCAGTGCGGCGCCAAGCTTGGGGGGCGCTTCTGCAACCAGTGCGGCGCCAAGGTCGCGCCGAACGCGAAGTTCTGTAACCAATGCGGCGACAAGGCGGGGGACGGAGGCGGCCATCGTGCCGCCGCGGCCGCGACCGTCGGGGGTCAGAACCTGCGGTGGTGGATCGCGGGGATCGCGATGTTCGGACTGATCATCGTGGTCGGCACGCAGATGGTCAGCCCAGGCGGGCCGGCTGCGCCGACTCCGGTGCAGCCCGCTCCGCAGACGAGTGTAGGTACGCTGCCCGACCTCACTTCGATGACGCCCATCGAAGCGGCGGACCGGTTGTTCGAACGCGTGATGCGAGCCATAACGCGGGGCGACTCCGCTGAGGCCCAACAGTTCATGCCGATGGCGGTCGGCGCCTACGAGCGGGCGCGCCCCCTCGACCTGGACGGCCTATTCCACCTCTCCCTGCTTGAGCGCACCGCCGGCTTGCTCGAGGAAGCGCTCGCGACCGCGCAGCAGATCCTCGACCAGGATCCTGACCACCTGCTCGGTCTCCACGCTGCAGCGGAGGCCGCCGCCGAGCTGGGACGGGCCGTCGAGGCCGCGCTTCACTACCGTCACATCGTCGACGTGTACGCGCCGCAGATGGCGCGTCAGCTCCTCGAGTACGTCGATCACTCAGGCATCACAGACAACCTACTCAGCGGCGCGGAGGCGTTCCTGGCCGCCCGCTGAGGGCACCAAGGGGCTCTCCCAACCACATGCGCGTCTATCTGACAGGAGGGACGGGGCTCCTCGGGTCCCACCTCGCGTCGGAACTGAGAAGTCAGGGGCATGAGGTGGTCGCACTTCACCGCCCGGACGCCGACACTCTCCCTCTGGAGGAGGCCGAGTGTGAGTTGGTCGAGGGCGACGTTCTCGACGACGCCGGCATGCTGGCTCCCGGCATGGAAGGCTGCACGCATGTCGTGCACAGTGCGGCCCTCGTGTATTCCGTTGGCACGTGGCCCGAAGTACGGGCGGTGAACGTGGATGGGACACGTAACGTGCTGACTGCTGCGGTCCAGGCGGGCGTGGGGCACGCGCTCTACGTCTCATCGGTTGCCGTCTACGGTCCGGCCGAAAGGCCAGTGGACGAGGACACCCCCATCGACTCGATCATTCCGGCGAGTGACCTGTACGCCCGCTCGAAGCGAGAAGCCGAGGAAGTGGCACGAGGCATCGAACGCGTTCAGAGCCTCCCCGTTTCGATCGTGCGACCGAGCGCGATCTACGGCGAACGAGACCGGCTGATGGTGCCTGCGTTACTGAAGATCCTGCGAATGCCGGTCGTGCCGCTGCTCGGATCAGGCATGAACACAGTCCCGGCGGTCTATGCAGGCAACCTTGCCGGCGTGCTCCGGCGCGTCCTGGAGGCGGCCCGCGGTGGGACCACGTACGACCTCGGCCTCGACCACCCGCTCACCCAACGCGACCTGCTGGAGTTCCTGGCGCGGGGTCTTGGTAGGCGTGTGAGATTCGTAACGATTCCGGCTCGACTCGTGAGTGCCTGCGCCCGGTTCCTCGAGCGCGTGGGTGTATCGACTCCGGGCGCGAGGCATGTTCCGATTTCGCGGGTGGCGCGGCTCGCGCTCGGTGACAATCCGTATCCTTCGGGGCGCGTGCGAGAGGAGCTCGGGTGGGATCCGGCGTACGAGCACCGTGACGCGCTGCTGCGAACCGGCCGCTGGGCCGCCGCCCACCTTGACAGCCCACGGGCTGCCAAAACCTCCGGGAGCAGTCGATGAGCGAGAACAGCGGTAGCCGAAGCCCTCAGCCGTATGCGCACGTCCGCCAAACGGAAGACGAGCGCCTTCTGGAGAGCGTGGAGGAGTTGCAGACGATCGGGCGGGACGCGTGGAGGATATTCCGCATCATGGGCGAGTTCGTGGAAGGCTTCGAGGGCATGAGCGAAATCGGACCCGCGGTGTCGATCTTCGGTTCGGCCAGGACGAAAAGCGGCGATCCGATGTATCAACGGTGCACCGAGACCGCACGGCTACTTGGCGAGGCAGGCTTCGGCATCATCACCGGTGGTGGACCTGGCATGATGGAAGCCGCGAACAAGGGTGCGAAAGAGGCCGGCGCCCGATCCGTCGGATGCAACATCGAGCTGCCGTTCGAGCAGTATACCAACGACTACATCGATGTCTCGATCGACTTCCGGTACTTCTTCGTGCGCAAGATGATGTTCGTGAAATACGCGGAGGCGTTCGTGATCTTCCCCGGTGGCTTCGGCACCATGGACGAGCTCTTCGAGGCGCTCACGCTCATGCAGACGCACAAGGTGCGCAACTTCCCGGTTGTGCTCTTCGGCTCCGACTATTGGGGCGGGCTGATGGAATGGATGCGCGGGACGATGGCCATCGAGGGCAAGATCGCCGAGAACGACCTCGACATCTTGCTCGTCACGGATAGTCCCGAGGAGGCGCGCGACCACATCGTGCACCGCTTCGAGTACCGCAAGTCGATTCGGGAAGGCAAGCTGCCACCAGATTGGAGTGAGCCTAGGTGATCTCCGGGCCCGTCCCTTGTAAGCAAACCCCTCTCGCAGCTACCTTTTTTGGCTCCCCGACGGAGGTCCCGCCGCTGCAGCATGCGTGGAACCGCCAGACCTGCGGGGACCTTTTCGTCTGGTGACGCCACGTCGCCAACCGGTTGTGGTTCGCCGCGCAGCGACAGCGCGGGTTGGAGGACGGAGTGAGCAAGACCGCGATGGAGACGCCGTACGGCTACGCGCCCACCGGAAAGGACACCGGGCTCGTAAAGCCGAAGGGTACCTCCAAGATCCGGGCCCATGAGGGCCTCGAGACGATCGATATCAGGTCGCGGAAGCCGCATTGGTTGAAGGTTCGGTCGCCGGGAGGCCCCAACTACTTGCGGTTGCAGAAGAAGATGCGGTCGCAGGGCCTTCACACCGTCTGTGAGGAGGCGAGCTGTCCGAACATCGGCGAGTGCTGGGAGGCCGGCACGGCCACGTTCATGATCCTCGGCGACGTCTGTACGCGAGCGTGCAAGTACTGCGGTGTCGCGCACGGACTGCCGACGAAGCTCGATACCGACGAACCGCGCCGCGTGGCAGAAACCGTCGCAAGCATGGCGCTGGAGCACGTGGTGATCACGAGCGTCAATCGCGACGAGTTACCGGACGGCGGTGCAGGTATCTTTGCCGAAACGATTCGCTCGATCCAACGAGCGGTTCCCGGATGCTCGGTGGAGGTGCTCATCCCGGACTTCAAAGGTGATGAGGACGCGCTCCAGACCGTGGTCGATGCCCAGCCGGCGATCTTGGGACACAACCTCGAGACCGTTGAGCGCCTCCACCCCGACGTGAGGCCGGGCGGACGCTATTGGCGTTCGATCTCGTACCTCGGGGCGGTGAAGCGGCTCGATCCGGGGATGATTACCAAGACCAGCATGATCCTGGGCATGGGTGAAGAGCACGACGAGGTGAGGCAGGCGATGGCCGACCTGAGAGAGGCCGCGGTCGACGTGCTCACGCTCGGACAGTATCTGCGCCCCTCTGCGATGCACATTCCCGTAGCGCGGTGGGTCACGCCTGACGAGTTCGCGATCTACAAGCGCATCGGTGAAGAGGAGTTCGGATTCAAGCACGTCGAGTCCGGGCCGCTCGTGCGCTCCAGCTATCACGCCAAAGAGCAAGCGCGTGAGGTGGTGGCGGGGGGACCGGGCAAGATCCGGTCGGTGATGGAAGCCGACATCCAGGCGCCCGCGGAGATGCGGCTGGACCTCGTTCAGCTCGAGCTCGGCCGTCCCAGCCGGCCGGTCGCGGGTTCCTGAAATGGCAGAGACCAAGACCAAGAAGACGGGCGGGAAGAAGAGGGACGTGCTGGGCGAATATGGCGTGAGCCCCGAGCTGGCCCTCGACCTGCTGAGGGACATGCTGCTCTATCGGCGTTTCGAAGAAAAAGCCGAAGAGGCGTACGCGATCGGCAAGATCGGCGGTTTTTGCCACGTGCACATCGGGCAGGAAGGTGCGGCCGCGGGCAGCATCAAGCCGCTGCGCGAAGACGACTACGTCATCACCGCGTACCGCGACCACACGCAGGCGATCGCCAAGGGTGTACACGCGAACGCGGTGATGGCCGAGTTGTTCGGTCGGGTCGATGGGGCGTCCGGCGGCAGGGGCGGGTCGATGCATATGTACGACAAGTCGTGCCGATTCATGGGCGGCCACGGCATCGTCGGCGGCCAGGTGCCGCTCGCGACCGGCATCGCTTGGAAGATCCGGTACAGCGACGAAGACACGGTCGTCATCGTCTACATGGGCGACGCGGCCGTGAACCAGGGCGGATTCCACGAGTCGTTGAACATGGCCGCCGTGTGGGAGCTTCCGGCAATCTACGTGGTCGAGAACAACGAGTACGGAATGGGGACCGCGTTCAGCCGAGTCTCCAAGACGGACATGTCCGCCAAGCCAGTCCCTCACGGGGTCCCGGCGAGCGTAGTGAACGGTCAAGACGTGCTCGCCACGTATGCGCACTTTCGTGGGCTGATCGCCGAGGTGCGGGGTGGTGGCGGTCCTCGCTTCGTGGATCTGCAGACGTACCGCTTCCGCGGTCATTCGATGTCCGATCCCGTCTCGGGCACCTACCGCCCGACCGAAGAGGTCGAGCGCCGCAAAGAGGAAGACGACCCCATCGCGATGCTGCGTGACAAGCTCCTTGCCGGGGGTCACCTCGATCAGGCCGGCCTCGAGGAGATGGACGACGAGGCCCGCCAGATCGCGCAGGACGCTGCCGATTTCGCGGAGGCTTCCCCCGTACCCGATCCCTCCTCTCTGTATGAGAACGTTTGGGCGGAGATCAACGAGAACGGGCGTCTCTTCTTCGACGGAAGGCCGAGATGACATCCCTGCGGTTCCTCACGGTAGGAGTTCATCCGTAATGGCCGTCATGACCTACCGGGATGCGCTCAACGAAGCGCTTCGCGAGGAGATGCGGCGCGATCCAGACGTCTTCCTCATGGGCGAGGAAGTCGCCGAGTACGACGGGGCGTACAAGGTATCCAAGGGCTTGCTCGAAGAGTTTGGCGACAAGCGCGTCGTCGACTCACCAATCAGCGAGCTGGGCTTCACCGGACTCTGTGTGGGCGCGGCGATGGCCGGGCTGCGTCCCGTCGTGGAGTTCATGACGTTCAACTTCGCGTTCCTGGCGATGGATCAGGTCATCAACAACGCGACGAAGATGCACTACATGTCCGACGGCCAGTTTCCGATACCGATCGTCTTCCGTGGACCGACCGGCGCCGCGCTACAGCTCTCCGGCCAGCACTCGCAGGCGTGCGAGACCTACTACTCGCACGCACCTGGCTGCAAGGTCGTCACGCCGGCAACGCCCGCAGACGCGAAGGGGCTGCTCAAGGCCTCGATCCGCGACAACGATCCGGTCGCGTTCATGGAGGGTGAGCTGCTGTACAACGTCAGGGGTGAGGTGCCCGAGGATGACGATTACGTCATCCCGCTTGGAGTGGCGGACCTGAAGAACGAGGGCTCGGACGTCTCCATCATCACGCACGGCAAAATGGTGCACATCGCGCTTCAGGCTGCCGCGAAGCTCGACAAGGACAACATCGGCGCCGACGTGCTAGACCTGCGCACCATTCGCCCTCTCGACATGGATGCGATCCTCGAGACGGTCAAGAAAACCAACCGGGTCGTGTATCTCGAAGAAGGTTGGCCGTACGCGGGCACGGGCGCGCAGATTGTTGCGATGATCCAGGAAGAGGCGTTCGACCACCTCGACGCACCGATCCTGCGTGTGACGCAAGCCGACATCCCGATGCCGTACGCCAAGAACCTCGAGATCCTGGCGAAACCTTCGGCTGACCGGGTTGTCGAGGCGTGCCACAAGGTCCTCTACCGATGATTCAGATCCGACGCGGCCCCTGGGGCCGAGGACGGCGATAGACATGGCGACCAAGGTCCACATGGAGGCGTTGTCGCCCACCATGGAGGAAGGGGAGCTCGTCCAGTGGCTCAAGGCTGAGGGTGACGACATCGCAAACGGCGACATCCTCGCCGAGATCGAGACGGACAAGGCCACCATGGAGCTCGTCGCGCGTGGTGAGGGGGTGCTTCGGAAGATCTTCCTCGCGGCGGGCGGTACGGCGGAGGTCGGCGCGGTCATCGGGGTGATTGCCGGAGCCGACGAGGACATATCGGGCATAGAGGGTGTGAGTGGTGGTGGGGCGGCAGCAGAGCCCGCCGCTACGCCTGACACGCCACTCACCCTTCCAGCATCCGCGGAGAACGGCGGCCGTGTGAAGGCGTCCCCGTTGGCCCGTCGCCTCGCAGAGGAGACGGGCGTCGACATTGCGCGCGTGCCCGGATCGGGTCCAGGCGGCCGAGTGGTCAAGCGAGACGTGGAGGCCGCGAAGACTTCTGGAGTGGCGGCCCCTGTCGCCGTGCCCGCTGCGTGGGCGCCGGACGGTGCCGAATACGAGGACATCCCGACGTCGCAGATGCGCAAGGCGATCGCGAAGCGACTCGTCACCTCGATCGGTCCTGTGCCGACGTTCTACCTCACCGTCGACGTGGACATGGGCCGCGTGATGGAGGCCAGGAAGAGCATCAACGCGATTCTCGAGAAGGACGGCATGAGGATCTCGATCAACGACATCCTGCTGAAGGCGATCGCGGCGGCGCTGCGTCAACACCCGAACTGCAACGCACAGTGGCACGACGACTTCGTCCGCCGTTTCAATGCCGTGCATCTCGGCGTTGCGGTCGCGATCGAGGATGGCCTCATCACGCCGGTCATCAAGAACGCCCACGCCAAGGGCATCGCGCAGATCAGCGCCGAAGTTCGGGAGCTCGCGGGCCGCGCTCGCGAGAAGAAGCTCATGCCCGACGAGTACACGGGCTCGACGTTCACCGTCTCCAACCTCGGCATGTTGGGCATCCACGAATTCACGGCGATCATCAACCCGCCCGAGTCGGGTATCCTGGCGGTGGGTGGCATCGTGGAGACGCCGGTTGTCATCGACGGTCAGGTCACGGTGCGGCCACGGATGCGAATCACGATGAGCTGCGACCACCGCGTCATCGACGGAGCGCAGGGCGCGCGCTTCCTGCAAACGCTACAGGGCATGCTCGAGGAACCGACGGCGATCTTGCTGTAGACCTCGTGCAGGGGCGCAACGTAGTATGACGCGATGAGAGAAAGTCATTTGCGCCGAGTGCCGCTCGGCGTGGCGACGGTCGTGATGCTGTCCGCGTCAGCCTGTGGCCCCGACCCCGCCGACCTCGTCCTCTTCGGTGGCGCGGTCGTCACGCTGTCCGACGCCGGGATCGTCGAGGGCATCGCCGTTCGGGGCGAGCGCATCATAGCAGTGGGATCGTCGGCAGACGTCCGCGTCTACGTGGGCGCCGACACGCGTGTCGTCGAGCTCGACGGCCGCTCGGTCATTCCCGGGCTCGCCGACAATCACTTTCACGGGATCGGAGGCGGACCGGGCGTCGACCTGTCGCAGACGCGCTCGCTCGCGGACGTTCTCGGCGCGATCTCGGCCCGCGCGGCGGAGACGCCCGCCGGCGGGGTGATCGTCACGAACAGCGACTGGCATGAAGGTCAGCTCGCCGAGCACCGGCTCCCGTACCGCGACGATCTGGACCGGGCTACGTCGGATCATGCTGTCGTCGTCGTGCGGGGTGGCCACGAGTACATCCTCAACAGCTCTGCGCTCGCCCGATGGGCCATTGACGAATCGACGCCGCCTGTGACGGGGGGCCGCATCGGGCGGTACGCGGACGGTCGGCTGAACGGGGAGCTGGTCGATCGGGCCAAGGGCCTCGTGGCGCTGCCGCCGAGGCCGCGCCCAACTCCCGCCGCCATGCTCGACGTGCTCGCCGAGTCCCACCGCACGCTCAACAGTCGAGGCATGACGAGCATCCGCTACCCGGGTGGCTCCCTCGGCCAGTACGGCGCGCTGCAGCAACTGAAGGAGGCCGGTCGCCTGAACATCCGGGTGGAGTTCCTATTGCGTGCCCCCGGCTCGCCGGAGGCGCTTGCTCAGGCCCTGGACGGATGGCCGACTCCCGGTGAGGGCGACGCCTGGCTGAGGATCGGCGGCGTGAAACTCGGGGTGGACGGTGGCTTCGAGGGTGGGCTCATGCGTGAAGCGTACGAGGAGCCGTGGGGTGAGGGCGGCACCTTCTACGGTCTCCAGACTGTGAGGCGCGAGCCGTTCATCGAGACCGTGCTCGCGCTTCATTCCCAGGGCTGGCGTGTCGCGACGCATGCGGTGGGCGACGCCGCGATCGACCTCGTGCTCGACGCGTACGAGGCCGCGAACGCCGATGCGCCGCTTGCGGGACTCCGCTGGGTGATCGAGCACGGCTTCATCCCGCGCGCGGACCAGTTCCCGAGGATGCGCGCACTCGGTCTGGCCGTTTCTGCGCAGAATCATCTGTATGTCGCCGCGCCGAGCCTCGTCGAGTACTGGGGAGGAGAGCGAGCCGCTTGGACGACGCCTCTTCGGGCGTATATCGACGCCGACATCCCGGTCTCGCTCGGTACGGACTCACCGGTCGTGCCGTACGACCCGTGGTGGGTCCTCCACCACTTCACCACCCGAGAGACGATCAGTGGGGGTGTGGTCGGCGCCGACCAACGAGTGACGCGCTTGGAGGCGCTTCGGGCGGCCACGGAGGGCTACGCCTACCTCACGTTCGCGGAGGACGAGCAGGGCACGCTCGAGGTCGGGAAGCTGGCCGACCTCGCGGTTACCGCCGAGGACTACCTGACGTGTGCGGATCCCTGCCTCGAGACGATGCGGGTAGACCTGACCGTCGTGGGCGGCCGGATCGTGTGGGAGCGCTAGCGCACTCGCTCCTACTCCTGTTCTGGCTCGCAAACTCCGGTACCGGCCCAAAGCGACATCCGGGTACGCGGCACCATCCGAAAGGTGACCAAACTCGGGGCCGCGACTTGGATTCAGGTAGGCGACCAGGCGATGGGTCGCTATTCTACGCCGTCGTCGTTCGACTCCCACCGTGACCAAAATGCACCGCTCCCGCCTCTTGGCGATTCTCGGTTCCCTCGCGCTCACGGTCGCCGCGTGTGGCGGTAGCCCGGCGACCACGACCGACCAACCCGTCGAGTCCGACACGACCCCGAAGAATGCCGAGGCGCACAACAGTGCACCTTACGTCGTGCTCGTGTCGTTCGATGCTTTCCGATGGGACTACCAGGACCTATACGCGACGCCCAATTTCGACCGGGTCGCGGCCGCCGGGGTTCGCGCCGAGCGGATGACCCCCGTTTTCCCCACGAAAACGTTTCCCTCGCACTACTCCATCGCGACCGGGATGTACGCGGAGAGCCACGGACTAGTGGGCAACACGTTCTGGGCTCAGGACAAGCAGGCGTGGTATAGCATCGGGAACCGAGTGGCCGTCGAGGACGGCGGCTTCTACCGAGGTGAACCGATCTGGGTCACGGCGGAGCAGCAGGGCATGATCGCCGCTTCGTTCTTTTTCGTCGGCTCGGAAGCGCCCGTGAAAGGCGTTCAGCCCACGTATTGGAATCGGTTCGATGCCTCGATCCCGAACAACACCCGTGTCGACCAGGTGCTCACGTGGCTCGGCATGCCGCTCGAGAATCGGCCGCACATGATCACGTTGTACTTCGAAGATGTCGACAACGCGGGTCACGACTTCGGCCCGGGTAGTTCTGGGGTTGGAGACGCGGTCGCGACCGTGGACGCGAATCTCGGCCGGCTACTCGACGGCATCGCTCTTTTGCCCCATGCGAACGACGTCTTCGTAGTGCTGGTCTCGGATCACGGCATGATGAGCCAAAGCGCGGACCGCGCCGATGTGCTCGACATGGAGCTCTATCCGGGTGTCCGGCTAGGCCAGGCAGGCCCATACGCTAGTCTGTACGTCGATGAAGGAGGCGCGGAGCGGGCTGCCGCAGTCCGTGACTCGATCGCGGCGACGATGCCCGAGAACGGGGTCTATCTGCGGGCCGATGTGCCGGAGCGGCTCCACTACAGTGCCGATCCACGGGTGGGCGACATCGTGATCGTGGCCGCAGCAGGGAGGTCGGTCGTCACTCCCGACCGCGTGCCAGACAGCGATGGTTTCAACCACGGCTGGGATAATGCGTTCCTGGGCATGGGCGGCATCTTCCTGGCACAGGGCCCCGGGATCGCCGGAGGACAGACGATTGACGTCTTCGAGTCGATTCACGTCTATCCCTTTCTCGCGAGCGTACTGGGATTGACGCCGAACCCGGATATCGACGGCCGACTCGAAGTCCTCCAGCCGATCCTGGGGAACTGAGCTTGCCGGTCGTATGCAGCGAGCGCTGGCCGCTGCTCATCAGGGGTGTCATCGACTCAAACTAGAATCCGCCTTCTATTTCTGTGACCCTGGCCGCGTCTTCGGCGGCGCCGTAACCCCCAGTCCACGAGGCTGTCCCCAGGTGCCCTATCGCCCCGAACTCAGGTCCGATCTTAGGTGCGGCCCCGTCCGAGGGTGAAGCGCGCATTCCCTGACGTCCACTGGGTTACGGGCCTCGTCGCGGCTCTCTTCAGCGGGCCGGTTGCTCACCTTTACCCTTCGACCCGGCTGTTCTACCTTCGTGATCCCCACGATTTCCGCCCGTCAGGGCCTGCTCCAGGCCCCTTTCATACAGTGAGGAACCACGTGGCTGGCGACAACAGCGGACGCTTCGACCTAATCGTCATCGGGAGTGGCCCGGGCGGCTATGTAGCTGCGATTCGGGCCGCTCAACTCGGTATGAACGCGGCCTGCGTCGAGGCGGAGGAGTTAGGCGGCGTCTGCCTGAACGTCGGTTGTACTCCAACGAAGGCGTTGCTCTCGAGTGCATTCTTGGTCAATGAGATGAAGGACGCGGAGAAGCACGGCATCATAGCCAAGGATGTGACCTTCGATCTCGCTCCCGCGCAGGAGCGTAGCCGTCGCGTCGCGGAGCAGATGGCGAAGGGCATCGTCCATCTCTTCAAGAAGAACAAGGTCACGCATCTGCCCGGCCACGGCCGCCTGAAGGGCGCCGGAAAGGTCGAGGTCGAGGCGCATGACGGCTCCAAGACCGTCTACGAGGCCGCCAACGTGATCATCGCTACCGGTTCGCGCCCGCGGGACCTGCCTGTGCTCAAGATCGACGAGGACCGCATCTGGTCGTCGACCGGGGCGCTCATGCAGAAAAGGGCACCCGAGTCGCTGTTCATCGTAGGCGCTGGAGCGATCGGCGTGGAATTCGCCGACATCTACGATTCCTACGGCACCAAGGTCACCGTCGTCGAGGCGCTCGATCGGATTCTGCCGCTCGAAGACGCCGAGATCTCCAACTTCATGGAGCGTCTGTACAAGAAGCGCGGCATCGACATTTACACCGGCTCCTTTTTCCAGAAGGCCGAGATCGAGGCGGACGGTGTCAAGGTCACGTTCAAGGATAAGAAGGGTGAAGAGCAGACGCTCAAGGTTGAATACGTGCTTTCCGCGGTTGGGCGCGTGCCGAATTCAGAAGACGTCGGCCTCGACGCCGCCGGAGTCAAGCTCGACGATGGGGGCTTCATCGTGGTCGATGAGCAACTCATGACCACCACGCCGGGCGTCTACGCGCTCGGCGACGTGGCCGGGCGCCAGCTTCTCGCCCACAAGGCGAGCCACGAAGGCATCGTCTGCGTCGAGCACATCGCGGGACAGGGTCATGGCACCGTCGACTACGGCAACGTGCCGAACTGTACGTACTGCCATCCGGAGGTTGCTTCCGTGGGGCTGACGGAGGAGCAGGCCAAGGAACAGGGATACGATGTCGCGGTGGGAAAATTCCCATTTGTCGCCAACGGGCGCGCGGTAGCGGGGGGCCACGCCGAGGGTTTCGTGAAGGTCGTCCGCGACAAGAAGTACTCGGAGATTCTGGGGGCCCACATCGTGGGACCGCACGCCACAGAGCTCATCGCTGAGTTCGTCGTGGGCCGTCACCTGGAGTCGACAGTCGAGGAGCTCGAGAAGGCGATGCACCCGCACCCCACGTTGTCGGAAGCCGTAGCCGAAGGAGCACTCGCCGCACTCGGAAGGCCCATTCACATCTAATCGGTGGTGGGGCCGTGGTGGCACCGTAACGCGACCCGCCAGCTGAGGCTACGCGGTTTGCGTGTCGGCGCGGAGATCGACCTCGATGCCGCGACTGGTCAAGATTCGCAGGAGCGCCTCACCGATCTTGTTGTTGGGCGTCGATGCGCCTGCTGTGATACCGAGCACGAACGGTCCCTCGGGGAGCCAGTCCGCGGTCACGATCTGCGGTGCGTCGGGGCTCAGCCCAACCTTGTGCCGGATCGTCCCCTTCTCGATGTCGATGCACGAGGCGTCCTCGACGTGGAACGTCCGCGTGTGTTGTTCACAGAGGTGCGCGAGGTGGTTCGTGTTCGAGGAGTTGTAACCGCCAATGACCAGCATGACGTCGGGCGGGTCCTCCATCATCTCGGCGACCGCGTCCTGACGCTCCTGCGTCGCCGAGCAAATCGTTCCGAACGAGCGGAAGTGTGTTGCGGCGTGCTCGTCACCGAAACGCTCGACCATCGTTTCGTGGATCTTCCAGCCGATCGCGAGCGACTCGTTGGCAAGCATCGTGGTCTGGTTGGCCACGCCGATGAACTCGAGATCGACGTCAGGGTCGAAACCGTCCGACGCCTTCTTCTCGAAGTGGGTCATGAACTCTTCGCGCGACATCTTGCCGGGCCTGTCGGCGATGTAATCGCAAATGAGCTTCGATTCATCCATGTCACGGATGATGATGAACCTGCCGCCGTCGAATTTGTGCACCTGCGAGGCGGTCGCGCGGGACTCCTCGTGCGTGTCCTTGCCGTGGATGACTGCGGTGAAGCCGTCCTTCGCATAGCTCTCCACCCGCTTCCAGACATGCAACACCGAGCCGCATGTCGTGTCGACCAGGATGCATCCGATGTTCTTCAACTCATCGAAGTCGTGAAGAGTCACTCCGAATGCCGGCATGACGGCAACGTCTTTCGGCGTGATTCGGGAGAAGTCGAAAATGCCCGACTCGTCGGGGTAAATGAAGGAGATCCCCATGTCGATCATCCGCTGGTTCACATATGGATTGTGGATGATCTCACCGACCAGATAGATCTTCTTCTCCGGGAAGTTGTGCACAGTTTCGTAGGCGTAGTCGACGGCCCGATCGACGCCGTAGCAGAAGCCGAACTTGTTCGCGAGCCTGATGGAGACATCCCCAAACTGGCCCCTGTTCCCGTTTGATCGGATCTGCTCGACCAACGCCGATTTGAATTCGGCGTCGATGACCGGCCTGAGCTCTTTCCTGAGCCCGAAGCCTTTGCGGAAGTATGTCTGCTCCATCCGTCGATTCCCCCCTGAGGCCCTTGAGGCTAGAGAGTTCACACTCGAGCGTACCCCTTGTGCCCGAGCCCGGTCCCGAGTCCTGCACACAAGTTCATCGCGGGTCTTGAACCCCGCCGGTCCTCAGGCGGGTAGTGGTTTGCATGACCACTCTTGGCCGTCTGGCTCTTCTCTTCGTCGTCGTCCCCATCATCGAGTTGATGCTGCTCATCCAGCTCGGGCAGTTCATTGGGCTCATGCCGACCCTGGCGCTGGTCGTCGCGACCGGTATCGGTGGAGCCGCGATGGCGCGAGCCGAAGGTCTGCGTGTACTCTTTCAGTTCCAAGAGGAGTTGGCCCAGGGTCGGCTGCCGGGCCAAGCGATGCTCGACGGTGCGTCGGTCCTGGTCGGTGCCGCGTTTCTGCTCACGCCGGGGGTGCTTACGGACCTGCTCGGCTTTTCGCTACTCTTTCCTCTGAGCCGACGATGGATTCAAAGGCGGTTGAAGAAGCGGCTCGAGCAGCAGATCGCGGACGGCTCGATCAGGGTCGTGGCGATGGGGCCCGGCCTGGGGTTCGGTGGCGTGGATCCGCGACAGGGACCTGAGATGGATCCCTCGAAGGGCATCGTCGTCGAGCCGAAGGAGTAGCCGAGCCTGCTCGCGCCGGAGGGGGGGCTATGCGTTCCGCAGGTCTAGCGTCGGCAGCATCCTCGCTGGCCTTCTGTGCCGCGTGGCTTGCTCGTAGGAATACGCGAGCTGGATCAGCCTGCCCTCGCTCCAGGCGCGGCCGAAGAAGAGCATCCCGATCGGCAGCCCGCGCACCGAGCCCATCGGCACCGTGATGCTCGGATATCCCGAGATCGCCGCGGGGCTGGAGGAACCCAGGCTCGACAGACCTCCGTTGATCAGGTCTGTCTTCCAAGCGGCACGTGTGGTCGCCGCCACGATCGCGTCCAGTTGGTGCTCCTCCATGAGACGGTCGATGCCTTCTTCTTGCGATAGACGCCGGGCGGTTTCCTTGAAGCCCAGATACTCCGGGTCGGTAAGCGGTCCCATTTCGTTGGCAGCGATGAGAATCTCCTGACCGAAATATGGCATCTCCCGGTCGGCATTCGCCTCGTTGAACGCGATCAGGTCCTCGAGGGTGCGCATGCCGAGCTCCGGCGAGACAGTTGAGAAGTACGCCCGCAAGTCCGCCTTGAATTCATAGAGCATCAACTGATACGCGGGAGCATTGTACTGGCTGCGGTTGTCGAGTGTGGCGGGGTCGACGATGCTCGCGCCCGCGGCCGCCATGTCGAGGATCGCCTGCTCCATGAGGTCGTCGCGGTGCCGGTCCTGCCCGAAGTAGCTGCGTTCGACGCCGATGCGCGCCCCCTGCAGGGCGTCTGAGTGGAGGAACGACGTGTAGTCCGTGCCGGCGAATGGGGCGGATGCTTGGCTCATGGGATCACGTGGGTCGGGCCCCGCCAGCGCGGTCAACATCGCTGCCGCGTCCGCCACCGTGCGCACCATCGGGCCCGCCGTGTCCTGCGTGTGGGAGATGGGGATGATACCCGAGCGGCCGACGAGGCCCACTGTGGGCTTCAGCCCGACGACGCCATTGAGGGAGGATGGGCACACGATCGAGCCGTTGGTCTCGGTACCGATCGAGCCGGCGCACAGGTTGGCCGAGGTGGCGGCACCCGACCCCGCGGATGAGCCGCACGGGTTCCGGTCGACGGCGTACGCGTTCCCGCACTGACCGCCGCGACCACTCCAGCCCGACGTCGACTCAGTGGAGCGGAAGTTGGCCCACTCGGAGAGGTTCGCCTTGGCCAGAATGATGGCGCCCGCTTCCCGCAACTGCGCGGCGACGTGGCTGTCCTGAGCGGCGACGTGGCCCTCGAGTGCGTACGAACCGGCTGTGGTCGTCATGCGGTCCGCGGTGTCGATGTTGTCCTTCACCACGATCGGGATGCCATGCAGGGGGCCACGGAGGCTCCCGCCCGCCCGTTCCTCGTCGAGCTGACGGGCGATGTCGAGTGCGTCAGGGTTTGTCTCGATGATCGCGCGAAGCTTCGGACCCTCGCGGTCCACGGCGGCGATACGGTCCAGATAGAGCTGCGTGATCTCGACCGCAGAGCGGCGGCCCGACGCCATGTCGTCCAGAAGGCCCGCGAAGGTGGCTTCTTCCAACTCGAAGGTCTCAGTGGTCCACCACGGGGCGTCGTCGGCGCCACGCATTGCCGCGGTGTTTGCCGCGGTGTCGGGAGCACAGGCCGCGGTCCCGACCGTGGCGGCGGCAGCGGCTCCCAGTCCACCGAGCTTCACGAACTCACGGCGGCCCAAGGTCATGGCCTGGCGGTCTCGCTTCTCGTCCATCGTCGCCTCCTACGGTCGCAGAGCGGTGAACGTGGAGTACGCGGGCGGGTGCGAGCAAGCTTGAAGTTCGCATAAGGGAGCCTTGGCCGCTTCAGTAGCCTCCCCATAGGTTCCCCCCCTCAACTCATTCCGTCCGGATTCCCATGAGTCACGACATCTCCTTCCTCGAGCGGCTTCTCGACGCCGCCGGGCCTTCCGGCTTCGAAGTCCGCGCGGCTCGCGTTTGGCGCGAGGACGCTGAGACCTTTGCGGACACCGTGCACACGGACGTTACGGGCAACTCGTTCGCGGTGGTGAACTCATCGGGAAGTCCGAGAGTCATGCTTGCGGGACACATCGATGAAATCGGTTTGCAGATCACTCACATCGACGATGATGGCTTCGTATACATCGCTGCGATCGGCGGGTGGGATCCGCAGGTGCTCGTCGGTCAGCGCGTCACGATCTTGAGCAAGGACGGCGACGTTGCCGGTGTGATCGGCAAGAAGGCGATCCACCTCATGGACCCCGAGGACCGCACCAAGGCGTCGGAGACGAAGAAGCTATGGGTCGACGTGGGCGCGTCCTCCAAAGACGAAATCGGCCAACTGGGCATCCGGGTCGGCGACCCCATGGTCATGTCCCAGGGGATGGTGCGCCTTGCCGGAGACAGGATCGCGAGTCGCGCCATCGATGACCGCATCGGGGCGTTCGTAGTGCTGGAGGCGATCCGTATGCTTTCCGCCGATCCGCCCGCCGCGTGTGCGACTGCGGTGGCCACCGTACAGGAGGAAATCGGGTCCGCGGGAGGTGGCGCAATGCCCAGTGCGTACGCGCTCGAGCCCGATGTCGCGATCGTCGTGGACGTGACGTTCAGTACCGACGTCCCAGACCTGGAAAAGAAGGAGTTGGGCGACCACAAGCTCGGTGGCGGTCCGGTGCTCAGCCGCGGTTCGGCTGCGCACGACGGCGTCTTCGAGATGTTGGCGTCCGTGGCTGAGGACGAGGGAATCCCCTACACGATCCAGGCGTCGCCCAAAGCGACACGCACTGACGCGGACGGGATCTTCCTCACGCGCGCGGGCGTGCCGACGGGCCTCGTATCGGTCCCGAACCGCTACATGCACTCACCGAACGAGATCATCAGCATCGAGGATCTCTTCAACTCGGCGCGCCTCATCGCCGCGTTCATCCGTCGGCTGACACCGAAAACCGACTTCACGCCGCGGTAATTGACGCTCCGATCCCCCTTCTCTACCCTTCGTGCCTCTGTCGTTGGGACCGCGGGATCCTCTCGCCCTGAGAGACGCTGACGATCGGGGTTCTTGCAGGAAGCCCACGCGGGACCGCGCTGCAGTGGGTGTGACGTTCTCATGGATGCGACAGAATGGCTTTGGATAGTGCAGAAGTGGTGCTGGCCCTACAAGAGATGCGGGAGGAGGGTTACCTCTCGGACGCGCTGCTCCGCAAAGCAGTGCGCTCGATCGACGCGGCCGATGACCGCTTCAACTGGGTCGGTGTGTATCTGCTCAACGAGGCCGAGCAGGAACTGTGGCTTCACAATTACATGGGTTCTGGCACGGACCACGCGAAGATCCCGGTGGGCACGGGTGTCTGCGGGCGCGCGGTCGCCGAGCGGACCAACCTCAATATCGCCGACGTGAGCGCCGAGGAGAATTTCCTCGTATGCTCGCCCGATACACAGTCGGAGCTAGTGGTTCTGATCCGCGCGGGTGAGGTCATCTTCGGGCAGATCGATATCGACTCGGACGATAAGGCCGCGTTCACCGAGGAAGACGAGATGGCGCTCATCAGCATTGCGGACAAACTCGCGGAGCAGCTCGCCGCGGAGCGTCGGTAGGAGTCACTGCGACGGAGCAGGCGACCTACCTGAACGCGGGTAACGCGAGCGCCTTTACGCTCGATGGGACCCGCACCTTCCTGGTAGGGAAGGACAGGGTTGCAGTGATCGATCCGGGTCCGGACGTGGAAGATCACGTCCGGGCCTTGGCTTCGGCCGTCCGGGGCGCATCGGCAAGAATGATCGTGCTGACGCACGGGCACGGTGACCATGCCGGAGCGACGCGCTCGTTGGCGGATGCGATCGGTGCGGAGGTGTGGGGTCCCAAGGGTGTGGAGCACGTCGACCACCTCCTGGGTGACGGCGACGTGGTCGAGACCGACGACGGGGAGCTCGTCGCCGTTCACACGCCGGGTCATACGGCAGAACACTTGTGCTTTTATTGGCCTCAGCGGCGCGCGCTTTTTGCCGGGGACATGTTGCTCGGACGGGGCGACACCACCTGGGTCGCCGAGTACCCCGGATGTGTCGCGGACTACTTCGACTCGATCGACCGGCTGCGGGAGCTCGACGTCTCCGTCGCATACCCCGCTCACGGCCCACCGCTGGAGGACGTGACGAAGGCGCTCGATCGCTTCGCGAGACACCGACGGATACGGGTCCGACAGGTCGAGCACGCGTTGATCGGGCACGAGAACGCGACCCCCGAGGAGTTGCTCGAGATCGTCTACGGAGGGTCGCTGCTTCCAGGCATGGACGAGCCTGCCAGACGCAGTTTGGCCGCGCTCTTGGAATACGTGAGGGACCGCTAGAGCGCCGTATCGCACCCCCCGTTGCGAGCGGGGTATGCTCGGGCATGAGCCAGCTTTTACCCTCTATGCCCTCCGCGCTCGTGCGTCGCCTGTCCGGAATTGTCGGGGCGAAGCACGTCATCACGGACCCGGATCGCCTGCTCGTATACGAGTCCGATGGCCTCACAGCGTATCGGATTACGCCCCGTGCGGTGGTGCTGCCGAACTCGACCGATGAGGTCGCCCGCGTCGTCGAGGCTCTACACGCGGAGGGGATCGAGGTCGTCCCACGAGGTGCGGGCACGGGACTGTCCGGCGGCGCCCTCGCGACCGAGAACGGCGTGGTCGTTGGCACGGCCCGCATGAACCGGATCCTGGACATCGATCCGGAGAACCGGCTCGCCCGAGTGCAGCCGGGTGTGGTCAACGCACGCCTCACGGAGGCGAGCGGTCCGCACGGGTTGTACTACGCGCCTGACCCATCGTCGCAGAGCGCCTGCACCCTGGGTGGCAACGTGGCCGAGAACTCCGGCGGACCACACTGCCTCAAGTACGGCGTCACGTCCCGGTACGTCACGGGACTCACCGTGGTACTGGCCGGAGGGCGCGTCGTTCAGCTCGGGGGTGCCGCGGGAGCTGCGTACGGGTCACTCGACCTGGTGGGGCTCTTCGTCGGTTCGGAGGGCTGCTTCGGAATCGCGACCGAGATCGAGTTGCGTCTGCTACCCATCGCGGAGGGCGTGCGCACCTTGCTCGGCATCTTCGACACCATGGAGGACGCGGGGCGTGCGGTGACCGCGATCATGGCGTCTGGTCTCATGCCGGCCGCGATCGAGATCGTGGACCAGGCCACGATCCGGGCCCTGGAGGCGAGTGTCTTCGCCGCTGGCTACCCCGTCGACGCTGCCGCTGCGCTGGTCGTCGAGTTCGACGGCACCGAGGCGGGTCTCGAGGCGGACGCGGTCAAGGCGGAAGAGTGTTGTATCGCCGAGGGTGCACGCGAGGTACAGAGGGCCACGGATGCCGAGCACCGCGCGGCGCTTTGGACGGCCCGCAAGAAGGCATTCGGCGCCATGGGGCGAATCGCGCCCGATCTGCTGGTCCAAGACGCGACGGTGCCGCGCACGAAGCTCCCGGAGGTGCTCGCACGCATCGCTCAGATCGGTGAGCGTTACGACCTCAAGATCGCGAACGTTTTCCATGCCGGAGACGGTAATCTGCACCCCAACCTCCTATTCGATCGGCAGGACGCGGACGAGCTGGACCGCGTGGAGCGCGCATCCAAGGAGATCATGCAGCTGTGCGTCGACGTGGGCGGCACGATCACCGGCGAGCACGGTGTGGGCATCGACAAGCGCGACTACATGCCACTCGTGCACAACGAGACGGAACTGGAGATGCTGCGTTCCGTGAAGCTACTCTTCGATCCCGATGAGCTCTTCAACCCGGGAAAGGTGCTTCCGAGTCGGACGTCGAGCACGAGCGAGTTGCCGGCTGGCGTGATTTCGTGACAGTGGGCAGCGCGACCCCCCTGTCCGACGTGGTTTCCGCGGAGGCGCTCGAACTTCCGCCGAGCGGCTCGGCACGGATCGCGCTTGGGCGGGAACCGGACGCGGTCGTCGCTCCCGGCTCGGTCGAAGAAGTCGTCGAGCTTCTTGCGTGGGCGCACGCCGCCGCGGTCGGGGTGATCGCGGTGGGGACCGGTGCACACCTAAGGGACCGCCGGCCCGAGCTTCCGTACATCGTGCTCTCTGCCGCGCGATTGAGCGGAGTCGAGATGTACGAGCCTGCGGATCTCACGCTGACCGCCGGGGCCGGAACCCCCCTGGCGGAGCTCGCTGGCGTGGCGGGCGAGCACCGCCAGTGGCTCCCGTTCGACCCGATGGACGTGCCAAACCGCACCTTGGGTGGACTCGCCGTGGCGGGAGTGACCGGGCCCTTGTGGGCCCTCTACGGACACGTGCGCAATCACGTGCTCGGAATGACGGTCGTGTGCGGCGACGGCCGCACGCTTCGGCTCGGTGGCCGCGTGGTGAAGAACGTCGCGGGCTTTGATCTGATCAAGCCGATGGTAGGCAGCCGCGGTCGTCTCGCGGTCGTGACGTCGGTCACGGTGCGGCTCTTTCCCGTGCCGGTGGTCGACAGGGTGCTCGTGCTCGAGGCCGCCGAGCCCGCTGCGCTGGTGCCCGCTGCCAGGGCGGTCGCGACCGCACCGACGCTTCCTGCGTCGATCGTGCTCTCTTTCTCGACCGGGGCCGCGAGCTTGCTGGTGCGCCTGCACGGTGCCGAAGACACGGTCGATGCGGACCAGCGCATGCTCGAGGCGCACGCGGGGGTCTCCTTCGCTTCGAGAGAGGGGCCGGAGGCAGAGGCATTGCTTGCCACCACCCGAGACGCCGGCGCGGACGCTGAAGTCCTGCTCCACGCCTGTACGCTGCCCTCGGAGCTAGGCGCATTGCTCGACCTGATACGAGGCACGCTCGTGGGTGTGGACAGCGTAGTCGTGGCGGACGTTGCCGAAGGCTCCGCACGGGTTGCTTTCTCTGGCGTTGCTCCAAGCGATGTCGTGCAAGCTGTACGTGCGGGAGCCGAGGCGTTGGGCGGTACCGTCGCGGTGGACCGTTGTCCCATCGACGCGAGCCCGGCGGCTCTTTCTACTCCACTCTCGCCCGCTGCCCGGGAGATCGGCGACGGGTTGAAGCGGCTCTTCGATCCCGGCGGTGTGCTACTTTGAGCCATACATTGTCGACGCTCTCCGAGGCGCTGGAGAAGCAGCGCGATCGCTTGCTCCCGTGTGTGCACTGCGGGTTTTGTCTGCCGGCTTGCCCCACGTACAACCGTCTTGGCGACGAGGCGGATTCTCCACGCGGGCGCCTGTACCTCATGAGGGCAGTTGTCGAAGGGCGGCTCGACCCCGGCTCCGACGCGTTCGCCACGCACATCGATCGATGCCTCGGGTGCCGCGCGTGTGAGCCGGTGTGTCCCTCGGGAGTCGAGTACGGTGCGCTGCTCGAGCTGGCCCGCGAAACCGTTGCTGAGCACCGTCCCTCCGGTTTCCTGACGCGCGCTCTGCTCTGGGTCTTCTCGTCCTCATTGCGGCGAGCCCTCTTCTTCATGGCGAGTCGGTCGATCCGGGGCCTCGGGGTTGCGTCGCTCGGCGCCCGCCTGATGCCGGCTGTGGGACCACCCAAGACCGCGAAGCTCGCACTCGCGATGCTCGCTTCAACGGCAGGTTGGAGCCGCCTCCGCACCTTGGGTATTGCCAAGACCGGCTCGGCCGACCTGCCGGCGAACCCGGTTGTGGCGGGTTCGCGCGGACGGGTCGCCGTGTTGATCGGCTGTGTGCAGGAGGGACTCTTCAGCCGCCTGAACCGCGCGACCGTTCGCACACTCGAGGCCAACGGCTACGAGGTGGTCCCGGTCGGCGGTCAGGATTGCTGTGGTGCGCTACACGCCCACGGAGGGGACCTCGAACAGGCGCGGGCCCTCGCGCGGGCGAACATCGCCTGCTTCGAGGCTGTCGATACCGATGCCATCGCAGTGAATACGGCAGGGTGCGGTGCCGCCATGAAGGACTATGGCGTGCTGTTGGAGAACGACCCTGAGATGTCAGCGCGAGCGAGCGAGCTCGCTGCCAAGGTGAAGGACGTCACCGAGCTGCTTGCCGATGCGGGGCCTTTGGGCGGCGCGGAAGTGACGTGCACGGTGGCGTACGATCACCCCTGCCACCTGCTGCATGCCCAGCGCGTCGAGCAGCCTCCGCTCGCGGTGCTCGCTGCCATACCGGGCACCGAGGTCCGCATCGTCGAGAAGGCGGACGAATGCTGTGGCGGAGCAGGCATCTACAGCATCACGCACCGGGAGCTCGGCGGCGAGATCGGACGGGACAAAGTGGCGGCGGTGCGCGCTTGCGCGGCGGACGCGGTCGTGACGCCCAACCCGGGCTGCATGATGCAGATC